>JAYVGH010000011.1:0-6932 GCA_043772435.1 Bacteroidota bacterium | reverse complement strand
CGGAACACACCATAAAGGCACCAAAATCAATTTTAGGATTTTGACTGTGTGTGTATTTTTTCGAGAATATTACAAATTGCCCCGCGTTATCGCCTATTCCTATTGTCCAAACAGGGTTATCGCCTGTGCCATTTGAAGAGGCGCTAAAGCCGGAGCGTTTAAGCGCATTAATGGCATTTATATTTACTTTGGTAGCTTCTGTTCCCCCAGAAAAAGTAAAAACGCTATCTACTCCGTAATACAATGAGGCACTATAAGCCCATATTTGAGCCATATGACTACGGCGCGAATTGCTTGTACAAATAAAAAGGAGGTTACATTTTTTATTTTCTAATCGTTTTTTAATAATATAATCGCCCATTTCAGTAATGTCCTTTTTTCGTTCGTCAGATATTTTACTAAATCCGTTTGGGAGTGTCTTACAATATTTTGATAATTTTTTGGAGAACTTTACTTTGGGTGTATTTGTAAAAGAGCTTACAATAGCTAGGCAAACAGCAATACTTAAAATCTTAATTTTTGTTTTCATTTTTATAATTTTTGGCTTTTTATTCAATTAACAACATTTACTATCTGGTGTGCAACAAGCACCCGCTGTTTTTTGTAATTCTGATAAGGGCACTTTTTTCTTATCAACCGGAACACCACATTTGTCTTTTGCTAAACAATCTGTATGTTTGGTTGTGAGTATAAAATTTTCGCCGTTATATTCTATACCGTATTTTCCTATTGTGTCGCTTTGGTATTCTACCTCAACTTCTAAATCTTCCATTCCTAATACTTTTTCAGAAAGTAAAATAATTTCAATTAATTTTTGAGGTTTTAAACGGTGGTCTGTATCGTCGGCATTCCACAATTGAAAGCTGGCTACTTTTTCGGAACGTATTTTGCCGCCACAATCAATAAAGTTTTTGGTAATTATACCCACTTCGGTAACATGAAAATGTTCGGGTACAAATGTACCGTTTGGAAGTTGAAAATTAACAGCATTAGCTGTTGCTAGATTGGTTTTAATTTCTGATAATTTCATAGTATTAATTATTAGTCGTTAGATTTTAATTGTTTTATTGTTTAATCGTTATTTGGCGATATATTAACTCAAATTTTTTTTAACAGCACTTTTCTTTAATAGTGTAATTGGCAAACAAAGTTGCTAAATAAGTCTTTGCCTTTTCCCATTCTTTTTCATCAATACAATAGCAAACCTTTACGCCGTCAATATCTCCTTTTATTAATCCTGCGTCTTTTAATTCTTTTAAATGTTGCGAAACGGTACTTTGCGAAAGTGGCAATTCATCTACAATATCGCCACAAATACACACTTGTTTTTTAATTAGCAATTCAAGTATTGCAATTCGGGCAGGATGCGCCAAGGCTTTTGCATACTTAGCAATTTTATTTTGCTTAATTGTAAACTCTTCTGTTTTGGTAGTTCCCATGTATTAAAATTGTATAACACAAAGTTACGAGTAAAAATTAATATAATCGCAATAATACGATTAATAAATTGTGTTAAATAAGAAATTGTATTTTGAATTGTAGGTAATAAAAAATTATTATTTCACTACCTCTATATGGCCGGTATATTCTCTTTGTTTACCAAAAATATCTTTAAGGCTTACTTTCCATATATACACATCATCTTTTACTAAATCTCCAACCCCTTTTACTTTACCATTCCAACCTAAATCCCATTGTGCCGTCATAAATATTATTTCGCCCCACCTGTCAAATATTCTTAAAACGTAACTTTCTTTTACCCATCCTTCTCCAACCGGCAAAAATATTTCGTTCAAATTATCGTCGTTAGGAGTAAATGCATTTGGGGCATAAAATGTAAACTCGGGTAAACATTCAATTGTTACTAAAGCTGTGTCAGCACAGTTACCATTTTTAGCTATTAAAGCAATAAGGTATTTTCCTGGCTCATTAAAACTGTAAGTAGGTTCAGGAAGCATTGAAGTACCCATACCCGAAAAATCCCAAAAATAAGAAACTGCATTTATAGAGTTATTATTAAAAGTTACATCAGGTGTGAAGTATGTAAATTTAGGATTACTAGCATAAAAACTAGCTATTGGTGTTAAGGATACGGTTATTGCATTGGATAAAGTAGCGGTATTTACACAGCCAGCAAAAGTAACATACGAATTGGTAACAGTGTAACTACCCGCGTTAGTGTAACAATGAGTATTATTTAATGAGGAGCCGTTTGTTCCATCACCAAAACTCCATGTGCTACTAATAACATTTGTACTAGATGTAAATGCAGAGTTTGAAAAATTCACACAAACGGGCGAGCAGCCGCTGTAATTAGAAGCTAACAATGTTGATGCCGTTGCACTTTCAACTGTTATAGTTGTGGTTAAAGTTATAGGCATCGAACAATTATCGCTCACAGTAACACTATATACAGTTGTTGTAGTAGGTGTAATAACAATTGTTTGCGCGATTATATTTAATGGCAACCATTGTGTTTGATAGTTACCCAAGCCTCCTGCAGGCATTGCCGATAGAGTTACACTATTATTAATACAAATTGTTTTTGAAGGAGAAACGGAAAGTTGTAATGGCGTAGAAACTAAGACTAAGGCTGTATCAATACTCGAACTACAACCATTATTGTCAACTACATTTAAAGAATATATAGTAGTTGATGTTGGATTTACAGAAAAAGAATTTAATCCTGATGCCCCATTCCAAACGAAAGTGTACGGACCCTGTCCACCATTTGCTGTAGCATTTAGTGTTCCAACCTGCCCGTTACATAATTTTATACCATTTACATTTACATTTATTAAACTGGCTTGCGAAATAATTGTAGGAACAGAAAAAATACAGTTGTTGGCATCGTTAACAATTGCAGTGTAATTTCCTGCGCTTAAATTAGTAGCAGTTGAAGCATTTCCACCACTTGGCAACCAAGTGTAAGTATAACCTGCAGTACCCCCATTTGCTGTAACCGAACCCGAACCATTAGACAAACCAAAACACGAAATAGAATTATTTGAAATAGCTGCCGTTACATTTGATGCCGGTTGCGCAATTGAAGTAGTAATTGAAAATGAACAATTTTTAGAATCGGTTATAAAAGCTGTATAGGTTCCTATACTTAAATTGCTTGCTATACTAAAATTACTTCCTCCGGGCGCCCACGTGTAGTTATAAGTTGCTGTACCACCAGAGGCATTTACAGAAGCAGAACCACTATTACCACCAAAACAAAGCACATTGGTTGCATTAATAGTAGCGCTTAAAGGTAAAGTGGGTTCAGTAACATTAGCAATTACAGAAGTGGAACAACTATTAACATCAGTAATAGTTACAGTATAACTACCGGCTATTAGTGCTGTAGCTGAGGTAGTGCTGCCACCCGAAGGATACCAACTGTATGTGTAGCCACCAGTACCCCCCGAAGCTGTAACCGAAGCTATACCTGTAGCTCCACCAAAACAAGTAATACTTGTGGTTGAAATTAAACCTAAAAGTGGAGTGGCTGGCTGTTGCACTGTAGTTGTGGTTAACGTTACACATCCGGCATTGTCAGTAACCCCTAGTGTGTAAATTTGCGCACTAAGCCCCAAAGCGTTAGAAGTGCCTTGCCCCCCACCGGGTGCAGGACTCCAGGTATAACTATATGGTCCGGTAAATCCTAAAACCGTTGCGCTAGCGAAAGCATTACCAGCGCCATTACATGTTAGGCTTGTTGAAGATACGCTTACCGTCATAGAATTAGGCTGAGTAATAGTTATAGTTTGAATAGATAAACACCCATTTGCATCATTTACAGAAACGGAATAATTACCAATAGCTAAACCTGAGGCCAATGATAAGTTTCCACCAACAGGTGCCCATGTGTAAGTATATATACCAATTCCACCATTAACTATTGCTGATGCACTGCCATTAGATAACCCACAAGCAGCATTTGTTGAGCTAATTACAATAGAAATGGCACTTGGGGGTTGGGTAATAGTAACTGTATTGTTAGAAGTGCAACCATTAGCATCGGTTACCGTTACAGTTAAAAACCCTGCAGGCTGACCACTTACCACCGAAGCTGTAGCGCCTGATGACCAAAGATAATTATAAGCGGTAATTCCGCCGGCAGCAATAACAGTAGCTGCACCAGTAGCGGCACCATTACATAAAATATTTGTTACATTAATCGCAGTAGTTAAAGCGCTGGCTGGCTGTGTAATGTTAACATTTTTAATAGATGTACAACCATTAGCATCGGTAACAGTAACTGTTAAAACTCCCGCAGGCTGACCAATTATTACAGATGTTGTAGCACCCGATGACCATAAATAATTATAAACAGTAGTTCCTCCAACAGCAGTAATAGAAGCTGCACCAGTAGCTGCCCCATTACATAAAATATTTGTAACATTGGTTGCGGTTGTTAAAGCACTTGCCGGCTGTGTAATGCTAACATTTTTAATAGACGTGCAACCATTAGCATCAGTAACGGTAACGGTTAAAACTCCGGCAGGTTGACTACTTACTACTGAAGTAGTGGCGCCCGACGACCATAAATAATTATAAGCGGATGTTCCTCCAGTGGCAGTAATAGTAGCTGCCCCGGTAGCTGCCCCATTACATAAAATATTTGTAACATTGGTTGCAGTTGTTAAAGCACTTGCCGGCTGTGTAATGTTAACATTTTTAATAGACGTGCAACCATTAGCATCAGTAACGGTAACGGTTAAAACCCCTGCAGGTTGACTACTTACTACTGAAGTAGTGGCGCCCGACGACCATAAATAATTATAAGCGGATGTTCCACCAGAGGCAGTGATAGTAGCCGCTCCGGTAGAAGCGCCGTTACATAGTACATTTGTTGCTAAAGTATTAGTAGTTAAGGATAAAGCGGGTTGCGTAATGTTAATAGTTTTGGTAGAAGTGCAACCATTAGCATCTGTTACGGTAACTGTTAAAATACCAGCAGGCTGGCTAGTTATTACTGAAGTAGTAGCACCTGATGACCACAAATAGTTATATGCGCTGGTACCACCAGCAGCAGTAATAGTAGCTGCACCAGTAGTAGCGCCATTGCATAAAACATTACTAACAAGGGTAGCACTACTTATAGCTGTAGCAGGTTGCGAAATAGTAATTGTACCAGTTGATGTACAGTTATTAGCATCTGTAATAGTTACGGTTAAATTTCCAGCAGCCTGCCCCGTTACAACCGAAGTTGTAAAACCTGTAGACCATAAATAAGAGTAACCACCAGTACCACCAGTACCACCAGAAACGTTAACTGTAGCTGCTCCCGAAGAAGTTCCATTACATGTAATACTAGCTGCTGAAGTTGAAATTGTTAATGAAGATGGCATAACAACAGTTAAAACAACCGAGTTGGTGCAACCCCCGGCTCCAACTGTTACGGTTTGATTATTTGCAGATAAACCGCTGGCAGTAGAAGCCGTTGAAGCCGACGGATTCCATGTATATGAATAGGCTCCTGAACCTCCAGTAGCAGAAACAGCAGCAGAACCAGTGGAACCAAAACATAAAGGATTCGAAATTATTGGAGTTAAAGTAATAGCTGAGGGAGCCGCAACAATAGTAATTGTTTTGGTTGAAATACAACCACCTGCCCCAACGCTAACAGTATAATTGCCAGCTGTTAAACCCGATGCAACAGAACTTGCACTTACTGCTGGTACCCAAGTATATGTAAAAGGCCCTGCTACACCTCCAGGAGTTATAGTAGCTGAGCCCGTAGAACCAAAGCATAACGGATTGATGACGGCAGTAGCTGTTGTTAAAGCGCCAACACTTGCTATATTATAAGTAGCTGTAATAATGCAACTGTTTGAAGACATGGAAGTAACAGTGTAAAGACCGGCACATAAGCCAGTAGTATTTGAACCACTACCTCCACTTGGAGACCAAGTGAACGTGTAAGGAGTTATGGCTCCTGTAGGAGTAATAGAAGCTAAACCACTGCATGTGCAGCCGGCATTGGTAGATGCAGTTGAAGCGCCAAATGGCTGTAACGCAATACATGAGTTATTCATAGAGTGTATCCAGGCTTGATTAGCAGGATTATTTGCAACACCAGGAGTTTCGTTGACGCCTACATTTCCTGTAGACCAATTTGCTGACAAAGCAGGATTGTTATTTGTAGAATTAAGCATTGAAAAAACTTTTCCACCGGCTGATGCACCACCCATATATACTATGGTAGATGTTAAATTATTCCCCCAACTAACAGCATGGACTGAGGATCCAAAAGCGTCTCTGGTTTGAAATGAATCATCGGTATTTGCCATACTTATTGGAGTCCAGTTACCGCATCCAACAAAACCTGCCGCTGGATAAACGGCAGTGCCGGTAGATGGTTGAGAAGTGTGCCTTTCTAAAAGAGTGCAATTCGAAATAGGAATTACTAATTTACAATTTCCATCTGTCATAGACAAATCTGTAGCAGGTACTAAAGGGTTTAAATCTCCATCGTTATGAATTACAATAAGTGTTCCATAGGGTATGGCTTGCCAAAAGGGAATATTTGCCAAACGCACACATCCCGAGGCAATTCCTGTTCCTCCACCGGTTGCAAAATCGCCATTATTATCGTCAATAATGTAATTTCGTAAATCCATAGTTGGAATGCCATTGCAGGTAGGGCTTCCAACTACAATTAGCTCTACATACTCTTTGCTACCACTTGCCCCTTGCGAAACCTCGTTAATAACCAATTGCTGAGCATAAGTAGAAAGAGCAGTAATAATTATAAATAAAATTATGAGGCTGTTCCTTTTCATTTTTATAAAAACATTATATAATGAAGCGGCTTCTGAATTACAATTTGGATATTGTAATCCATCAAGGGTGTTCACTTGCAAGACAAATTTAAGCTATCTTTCTTTAAATTTGGTAATTTTTAGTGTTATCATTATGTGAAGAATTAGCTTAACACT
>JAYVGH010000010.1:0-79695 GCA_043772435.1 Bacteroidota bacterium | reverse complement strand
CCTAATTTTGTATCCTCATAAGCAAACCATGATCCACTCTTTTTAATGATGCCTTTTTCAACACCAATATCAATGATCTCTCCAACTTTGCTTATACCTTCTCCAAAAATAATATCAAACTCTGCCATACGGAAAGGCGGCGCTAATTTATTCTTAATTACTTTAACACGTGCACGATTTCCTGTTACAACATCGCCATCTTTTAACTGACTAATTCTTCTGATATCTAAACGTACTGACGCGTAAAACTTAAGGGCGTTACCACCAGTTGTTGTTTCGGGATTACCAAACATAATACCAATTTTTTCGCGCAGCTGATTAATAAAGATACAGCAGCAACCTGTTTTATTTATTGAGCCTGTTAACTTACGTAATGCCTGGCTCATTAAACGGGCTTGTAAACCCATGCGGCTGTCTCCCATTTCACCTTCAATTTCGGCTTTTGGGGTTAAGGCAGCTACTGAGTCAATTACCACTATATCTACTGCACCGCTTCTAATTAAATTATCGGCAATTTCTAAAGCTTGTTCACCATTATCGGGTTGAGATATTAATAAATTTTTAATGTCAACGCCTAATTTTGCTGCATAACTGCTGTCAAAAGCATGTTCCGCATCAATAAAGGCGGCAATACCGCCACTTCTTTGCACACTGGCAATTGCATGTATGGCTAAGGTTGTTTTACCCGAGCTTTCAGGTCCGTAAATTTCTACCACACGCCCTTTTGGCAAACCGCCAATACCTAAAGCAATATCTAAACCTAAAGAACCTGTACTAATAGATTCTATAGGGTCAATTTTAGTGTCGCCCAATTTCATAACGGTGCCTTTACCGTAAGTTTTTTCTAACTTATCTAAAGTAAGTTGTAGTGCTTTTAACTTTTCAGAATTTACCGTTTTTTTGCCTTCCGTAACTTCCATTACATCTTCCGCGTTTTTCTTTGCCATTTTATATATATTTTTTATAATTACAATTTAATAAAATTAATGTTTGTCTTTTCAGTTTTTATTTTTTCATCAACAATTCATTAACCGCTTCACAAAGGTAAAGTAATAAAATAGCAATGTGTTGCTACAAATTGTAGTATGTTTAAAAATAAATTAAATTCTATGGTAAACTTGCCACAGATTGCACTGATAACGCAGATTATTTATTTAGTTTAATAAAGCTTTTACCTTATTTTGCATTCTGTTTCATTTAGAACATTGCTACCATAATTGTCATTATAATAATTATTGCATTTTTGTTTTGAATTTTGCTTTGTATCTTTAATTGAAAACGCATTGAACTTTCCGCCAGAATTAGAACATTCACAAACATATTCTTTTTTACAATTGCAAAGCAATACACAGCAAATCACCATTAAAATAATAATGGTTTTCTTCATATTAATCTACTTTACGTTTTTGCATTTAGTAGATAATTAGAGTTAGGGATTTTATTGATTGTTATATTCAAAGCCACATTTTGTTATTTTAATAATATTTCGTAGTTTTAATATTTACAGTTATTGTTATCGTTTTAAAACTAAAATATTTATTTTTTAGCTTAGTACTATTTACTACTACTTCTGCACAAGATTTGCATTTTTCGCAGTTTGACGGCAGTTTACTAAACCTATCGCCGGCATTTACAGGCTTTTTTAATGGTGATTATAGGGCGGGTGCTATTTACCGAAGCCAATGGCAAAGTGTACCTGTTCCATATTCTACGTTTAGTATGGCTGGCGAGGCTCGCTTTAAACCTAAAGCTTTTGTAAAAGATATGGTAGGCGTTGGCTTAACCTTTAATAGCGATAGAGCAGGGGATTTACGTTACGGAACCACCCAGCTATATGCCAGTGGTAATTATATTTTTTTAGGAAAGCCCGATAGCTCCTTATTAATTAGTGCAGGGCTAAATTTAGGCTGGTGCCAGGTTGGTTTTGATTACGATAAAGCTACTTTTGATAATCAGTTTGACGGATTACAATACAACAAAAGCACATCGCCTAACGAAAAATTTGATTGGACAAAATACAATTATGCCGATTTAAACTTTGGTGCTGGCGCACAATATATTTTAAATCAAAAACATAAATTTACATACGGACTAGGTTTACACCACATTACTAATCCTGTAATTACTTACCAAGGCAATGCCTTAAGCCGTTTAGATTTTAAATTAGCGAATTATTTAAGCTATACCACTCCCATAAATATTAAAATGGATATTGTTGTCGAAGCTTTAATTAATAAGCAGGGTAAGTATTACGAAGTTATACCACACGCCAGTTTAAAATATTATTTAAATAAAGATTTAAACCAAGCTATTTTGGGAGGACTGTGTTTACGCGCGCGCGATGCCCTAATTGTACGCTTAGGTTACCATTACAAAACTATGCAAAGCGGTATGGCTTACGATATTAATACCAGTAAGTTTACGGCAGCTACCAATCGCCGTGGCGCCTTTGAAATTTTTATAAATTATATTTTTAAAAATAAACCTGGTTTCATTTCTAAAAAAAGAATTTGCCCGGTGTTTATGTAACTAAGTAATTAAAGATTAAAAATTATAAATTAAAGATTATAAATGTTCAGTTATAAATTTTCAATTATCAATACTTCTTTTTTAAAAATAATCGTAATTATTCTATTTTGTACTAATCATTCATTTGCTCAATCCGATCGACAATTAAAAACCAACGCAGATGCAAGTATGGCAAATAAAGATTGGGTAAACGCAGCATCTTATTACAACCGTCTGTTTTTTAGAGATAGCAGTAGTATTGATTTACAATACAATTATGCCGAAGCCAGCCGTCTTAATTTTGATTTAGATATAGCATATCGTTTGTACAACAAAGTTATTTCGGTTGATAACGGAAAAAATTATCCTTTATGTTTTTATTGGGAGGGTCAATTACTCAAGCAAAAAGGGCAATACAAAGACGCAAAAAAGTGGTTTACAAAATTTAGTAAAACAAAAAAAAGTTCTGCATCAAAAAAATTTAATTACGATTATTACATTGCAAAATCAAAATTAGAAATTGATGCTTGTGATTTAGCACAAATCCTAATAAAAAACCCTGTAAAACCAAAAGTAGAACATTTAGACACAAACATAAACAGTAAGGTAAGCGAGTATGCGGCTTTTGAAATGGATAGCAGTTTGTATTTTTCTTCTTTAAAAAATCCTAGTAAAAAAGATGCCAACAATGTAAGTTTTAATAAAATTTACAAATCGGATATGAAAAATTTAAAATGGCAAAAAATAAAAGCCTTAGATACAAATATTAATGCCACTTATTTGCACAATGCCAACACCTGTTTTAGTGCCGATTACAAACAAATGATAGTATCGCGCTGCAAAGCAAAAAATGCCAGCGAATATACTTGCGAATTGTTTGTAAGCAATTACGTAAACAACAAATGGCAACCATTGGAATTAATGCCCGGACCAATAAATAGTAAAGGTGCAAACACCACACAGCCAAGCTTTGGCGAAATAAATAAAAAACCAGTATTGTTTTTTGCAAGTAACCGTGCAGGCGGCGAAGGCGGTTTAGATATTTGGTATAGCATTAAAAAACCCGATGGCACCTTTGAAAACCCTGTTAACTGTGGTAAAAAAGTAAACACACCCGACGATGAAATTACCCCTTGGTTTGTAAACGAACGCAACACACTTTATTTCAGCAGCACTTACCACAAAGGTTTGGGCGGTTTTGATATTTTTAGCAGCACGTTTAACGATACCGTTTTTGCCGACGCTCAAAACGCGGGTTATCCAATTAACAGCAGCTTTAACGATATTTATTACTCAGTAAACAAAGCACGCGATAGGGCCTATTTAAGTAGCAACCGTATTGGCTCTTATTTTGAAAACAAATTAAATTGCTGTAATGATATTTACCGTTTTAGTATTGAACCGCTGAGTATACCGTTTCCACCAATAGATACCTTAGAATTAACAAAAGGTCAACTAAAATTATTATGTCCTTTAACCTTGTATTTTCATAACGATGAGCCCGAAGCAAAAACCACTAAAACCATTACCACAAAAAGTTACGAAACTACTTACGATGACTATAAAAAACTATTACCACAATATGTTTACGAATACCCAAAAGGCTTAGAAGGTGAACAAAAAAAAAGTGCCTTAAACCGTGTAGATAATTTTTTTACAGATAGTGTAGATGCCGGTATGGAAGATTTAAAACGCTTTGCCGAATTATTAGAAAAAGTTTTATTAAAAGGCGAAACAGTAAAAATTACTATGAAAGGCTATTGCAGCCCTTTAGCGAGCACCGATTATAACGTTAACCTTGCTAAGCGCCGCATTAGCAGTTTGCGCAATTACTTTACCGAAACCAAAAACGGCTTATTTAAAAAATACATTAATAACGAAACTTCAGGCGAAGGCAAAATAATTTTTGAAGATGTGGACATTGGCGAATTAGTTGCCAGTAAAGTAAGCGACGACTTAAAGGACAAACGCAACTCCGTGTATAGCCCCTTTGCTGCCCAGGAAAGGAAAATACAGATTATAGCGGTGAGTTTTGGGAAGTGAAAACTTGATGTCGCAAACTGCGACTTCAAAAAAATCGTAAAAAGTAATTTCTAAATTGGAGGTCACAAATTGTCACCTCCATACAAACAAAACATTGATGAATTAAACAACAAAAAAGAAAAACCAAAACCAGTACCTAAGCTAAAACCGCTTAAAGTAGTGGGGTATAAATTGCCGAAGAAGGATTAATGAAAGCCTCATAAAATTTTCATAAAAAAATGAATAATAACACTGTAACAATTAATACTCCAGTTAAAAAAATAGTTGTGCTAGTATTTTTTTTATCTATTGCCTCTATTTTGTTTGGAGTAGTTGTTGCAACCGAATTATTTTCAATGTTAAGTGGAAATTATCCATTCGATTCAATTGTTTTGGGTCCGATAGTAATTTTTATGTTTTTTTCTTTTTATGTTGTATGGCTGATATTTGGTAAAAAAGAAATACGCATCGATGATAAGTATTTAATCGAAATAAAATCGAATAGAATTTTTAGTATTAAACGTAAATTCGAACTAAATAAAATTAAAGACATTAGAATTAATGAAAATAGGATAGAGAAGTCAGGTTTTGTAGAAATATATGTAAGTAAAATCAAGGAAGTAAGAAAAGCTTTTCCTTTTTGGTATAATATGGGTAGTATTAAATTTGAGTGTAATAATAGGACTATATCTGTTCTTAGTGGACTTAATGTTAGAGAGGTTAATAATACGATTGAACTAATAAGAGAGAGATGTTTACAAAGCAAGGTTAAAATTAATTTATAATGTCTCAAAAAAAATTCTTAAATTTACTCACCGTAAATTAGCACTTCAACTGCTAAATTACGGTCATTAAAATGATAACACGCGATACAGAAAACGAAATTGCAGGGCTGTTAAAACAATTCCCTGTAGTTGCTATTATTGGTCCAAGGCAAAGCGGTAAAACTACTTTGGCAAAAAAGTTAACGAAACATTCCGTAAAAAAAACGCTGTATTTTGATTTAGAAAGTCCTGCCGATAATAGAAAATTTGATGATGCCGAGCATTTTTTACTATCGTTAATAAATTACCCTGTAATAATTGATGAAGTACAAAGACGCCCCGAGCTATTTGCTCTTTTGCGCTCCTTAGTAGACAGAAAAAAAGTAAAAGGAAAATATTTGTTATTGGGCTCTGCTTCTCCGCATCTAGTACAGGGCGTTTCAGAAACATTAGCAGGTAGAATAGCTTACTGCGAAGTAACGCCTTTTGGCTTAACCGAAATTTATAAAAAACCAACAGACTTATTAAAACATTGGTTTAGAGGCGGTTTTCCTGATGCGTGGTTAAGCAAAAATGAAAACGATTGGTTTAAATGGATTGATAATTTTTTTAAAACATTTATTGATAGAGATTTAAATAATTTGTTCGGTGTTACATTTTCGCCCGAACTAATGCAAAAACTGTGGCGAATGTTAGCGCATTTTAATGGCGGTGTTTGGAACGCTTCTTCGTTTTCAAAAAATTTAGATGTGAGTCCGCATACAGTAAACCGCTACATAGATTATATGGAAGGCGCATTTATGCTAAGAAAACTGCCGGCATATTTTACAAATGCTAAAAAACGTTTGGTAAAAAGCCCAAAAATATATATGCGTGATAGTGGTATTTTACATTACCTAAGCGAAGTACATGGCGTTAAAAATTTATATTATAATCCCAATGTTGGTAATGCTTGGGAAGGTTATGTAATAGAACAAATATGCAGGTTATTACCAGCTACAATTACGGCTTATTATTACCGCACACAAGATGGCAGTGAAATGGATTTGGTACTAGTAAAAGGTCTGAAACCTATTTTGTGTATTGAAATAAAAACAACTAATACACCAAACTTATCCCGGGGCTTTTATGAAAGTATGATTGATTTGAATTGTAATAAAGGTGTTGTTATTACACCGCAACAAGATTATGATTATAAAATTGGCAAAAACATTGACGTGTATGGCTTACATAATTTTTTAACTAACAAATTACTTAAATTATTAAAATAGTAATGACCGTAAATTAGCATTTGAATTGCTAATTTACGGTCATATTTATAATTATTTTATGACTCAACGAAGAAATTTTATAAAACAGGCGGCATTATTCGCAGGTGCAACATTAATACATCCTATTAATAGTTTTGCGTCCAATTTAATTTTAGAAGATAAGGTTTTAAAACCACCTGCTTTAAAAAAAGGCGATACAGTTGCTATTTCATGTCTGGCAGGTGCAGTGTGGGATGAAAAACAAATAGAAACATTTTCAAACATTTTAAAAAGTTTTGGTTTTAAAGTAGTGTTGGGCAAAACGCTTTATGAAAAATTTGGTTATTTTTCGGGTACAGACGAGTTTAGAGCAAAGGAGTTAAACGATTTTTTTGCAGATAAAACCATTAAAGCCATTTTTTGTATGAAAGGTGGCTGGGGCTGTGCGCGTATATTAGATAAAATTAATTACGAGCAAATAAAAAACAATCCAAAAATTTTAATTGGTTTTAGCGATATTACTGCACTATTAGTTGCCATTACTGCAAAAACAGGTTTAGTTACGTTTCATGGTCCGGTTGGTAATTCGGGTTGGAACGAGTACACGAAAAATATATTTACTCAAGTGTGTATGAAAGGTTGTGTTTATTCGTTTCCTGAAAATCCATTTGATGAAGAAAAAATTGTAATGATAAATAAAGGCACTGCAACAGGACAATTAGTGGGTGGAAATTTAACAGTATTATCGGGCATAATGGGAAGCACTTATTTACCCAATTTTAAAAACAAAATTTTGTTTTTAGAAGAAGCTAAAGAAGAGCCCTACAGCATTGATAGAATGTTAACGCAATTAAAACTATGTGGTGTGTTAGATACCATAAGCGGATTTGTTTTTGGCAAGTGTGCGAAGTGCCTGGCAGAAGAACCCTTAAAGGCTTTTACTTTTGATGAGGTTATTAAGCAACACATTAAACCACTTGGCATACCTGCATTTTACGGTGCCATGATTGGCCATATTGAAAATAAATTTACCATTCCACTTGGTGTTAATGCTATTATAAATGCAGATAAAGGAAGCATTTCGTTATTGGAAACTGCAGTAAATTGATTAGTTTATAAATTAACTTTTTTTTAAAATGTTCTTACTATTATTTTAAATCAATTAGTTTTTTAAAAGTATATTTGATAATATAAATCTTTATGAGGCAAATAATATTTATAATATTTCTTTTTTTAATCTCTGTTATAGATGCTCAAATCAAAATTTATAAAACTAAAAATATGGAAACTATTATAAATACAAACAAAATGAAAATAGAAGTTTGGAGTGATATTGTATGCCCATTTTGCTATATAGGTAAACGTAAATTTGAGCAGGCGTTTGAACAATTTCAATATAAAAATAATATAGAATTAATATGGAAAAGTTATCAATTAGATACTTCCATTATGCAGGTGGATAAACAAAACTACGCGTCTTATTTAAGTAAACGAAAAGGTTGGAGTTCTCAACAAGTAGCAGATATTCTTGCCAATGTAACAAACATGGCTAAAAATGTGGGTTTGGATTTTCACTTTGAAAAAGCCGTTGTTGCTAATTCGGTAAATGGACACAGACTATCGCATTTAGCAGCTAAATATAAATTGCAAGATAAGGCCGAAGAAGCATTGTTTAAAGCTCATTTTGTAGAAGGGAAAGATATTTCAGATAAGTTTATATTAAACGAACTCGGCAAATCAATAGGTTTAGATACGTTGGAAGTAGAGAATGTTTTAAAGAGTAATGAGTATTTAGATGAGGTAAAAAAAGACATATTAGAGGCCGAGGAAATTGGCGTTACAGGGGTTCCGTTTTTTGTGTTTAACCGTAAATATGCTTTTAGCGGTGCACAAGATAGTAAAGCCTTTTTGCAAACTATAGAAAAAGCTTACTTTGAATGGGAAAAAGAAAATAAATTAAAACCTTTAGAAATTATTAATGGACAAAGCTGTTTAATAGATGGCAAATGTGAATAATTAATTACTCTTATGAAAACAACATCTAAACGATTAAAAATAGGGGAGGGAAAAATAAGTGGATTTGTTTCTGTTTTTTTAGCCTCTCTCTCATTCTTCGCAGTATTTTGTTTTAAATTTCCGAAGATTTTAACTTCGCCCGAATTTAGAGCAATATATACGGGTGAGAGTATGAAAGTATTACTTTCTGCAGTTATTATAGCCTCATTATTTTTTGCAGTATTAAGTTTTATACTTAGTAAAAAAAAGGTGTATGCTTTAATAGGTATAGTAATTATTATATGTACTATTTTTATGGGGGGTTTAAGCGTTCAAGCATCAGCAGTAGGAGCAAGTAAATGGCATTTGGGTTTAGATTGGCTGTTGTTAGATTTATTATTAATGGCAATTATTTTTGTGCCTGTAGAAATGTTGTGGCCAAAACATAACGAACAAGCTCGTTTTCATGATGAGTGGCGAACAGATTTGGTATATTTTGTAATTAGTCATTTATTAATACAATTATTTAGTGTAATTATAAATGCGCCGGTAATTGCTCTTTTTGGAGGCATGGGTTTAGCAGGTTTACATCACATGGTTCAAAGTTTGCCTTTTGCTCTTGAATTGTTTTTAGCTTTTTTTGTTACTGGTTTTTGCCAGTATTGGGCGCATCGTTTTTTTCATTCGCATGTTTATTTTTGGCGTTTTCATTCAGTACATCATTCCACAAAAAATATGGATTGGTTAGCGGGAAGTAGAACGCACTTTGTAGATATTGTAGTAACACGATGTGCTGCATTTACACCTTTATATGTTTTTGGATTTTCGCCATTGGTATTTAATATTTATATACTTTTTATGGCAATTCACGCTGTGCTTATTCATGCAAATACTCGAATTAATTTTGGGTTTTTAAAATACATTTTTGCGACGCCACAATATCATCATTGGCACCATTGTGAAGATCCGAAACACTATGGTAAAAATTTCGCAACTATTTTTCCGTTTATTGACAAAATATTTGGTACGTATTATTTACCTGGAAATGTTTGGCCTAAAGGAACTGGTGTGCATGAAGGAAGTTACCCTAAAGGATATTTAAAACAATTAATACATCCCTTTACAAAAAGTCCGTTTGATAACGATTTAAAAATGGAAGATAGAACGAAACGATAATACAATTGTAAAGCTTAGTTTAAAGTTTGATTGCAATTAAACAAACATCATCAACCTGTTCTAAATTACCTTTCCAATCTTCAAAACTTGTTTCAAAAATTTCTTTTTGTTCAATAAATTGTTTTTTATGGTGTTTTAATATTAAATCATTTAATGTTTTATACTTAAATTTTTTTCCTTTTGGTCCTCCAAATTGGTCAGCAAATCCATCTGTATATAAATACAAATAATCGTCTTTTATTATATCAATATTTTGTAATGTAAAAGATTCTTGTTTCTCGCCTTTGCCTACAGGCATTTTGTCGTGTGGTAAAACAATTAGTTCATTATTTCTAATAAGTATAGGAGCATTATTTGAGGCAGCATATTCTACCATTAATTTGCCGTTTATAGTTTCTAATTTTAATAATATGCCATCCATTCCATCTTGCTGACCTTCTTTTGAAATGTTTTCAATTAATTTACTTCTTACATGGTTAAATATTAGGTTGGGTTTATGTATATTTTTTTCTTTAATACCTTCATTTAAATATCCTATATTTAATAAACACATAAATGCACCAGGCACACCATGCCCTGTGCTATCGCATACCGCTAAAAAAAATTTATTATCTGTTTCGGTTGCCCAATAAAAATCTCCACTTACAATATCTTTTGGTTTAAAAAACACAAAATGCTCTGGTAAATATTTTTTCAAAAGATCATTATGTGCTAATAAAGCATTTTGAATTTTTTTAGCATAGTTAATGCTATCTACGATCTCTTTATTTTTATAAGAAATAAGTTCATTCTTTTTTTCAATTTCGTGTTCGTAATCATCCGATCCTTTTTTTAGGTATTGAATAACAAAATAAAAAATTGTAAAAACAGCCATAATAGAAATAACCCAATATTGTCCTTCAGCATCGTGGGGTACAGTAGTATAAGGTTTGTAATTGTTTTGATACCACGAAACAAAAAAGAATGCCCCCATATTTAAATACGATAAAGCAAAAATAGTTACTCTGTTTTTAAAAAGAATTAGTGGAATTAAAGCTGTTGAAAAAAGAAAATATCTATCGCCAAGACCTATGCTATTATGCCAACAAATTAAGCACACAAAAAAAATTGGCACTATTGTAAAATAATATTTATTAAACAATAACCAACCTTTGTGATTAAAATAAGGCGTTAGCCCAAATGCCAAAGCAAACGGAATAGCAAAATAAATAATGTCGTAAAGCTTTAATATAGGACTAATTAAACAAAATGAAATCATTAAAACGGCCAAAATTAAGCTCATTCTATTCATTAACGAAATGTTTTTTACATCAGTTGGATTTTTAGCATGAGAAAGTCCTGAAGCAATTACAGTATTTAAAAATTTCTTCATGGGCTTATGCGATGTATAAATTTAGCATTATTTCTGTATTTAATTATACAAAAAAAATTACGATTTAATATCCAAAATTCTTAAGTCTACTATCGTTACTACGCCAATCTTTATCAACTTTTACAAACAGTTCGATGTAAATTTGTTTTTTAAAAAAAACTTCTAAATCCTTACGAGCTTGTGTACCTACTCTTTTTAAAGCGAAGCCTTTATCGCCAATTATAATACCTTTTTGGCTATCGCGTTCCACTAAAATATCGGCTTGAATTTTAATTATTTTTTCTTCTTCTTTAAACGAGTTCACAACAATTTCAACACTGTACGGAATTTCTTTTTTATAATTTAATAATATTTTTTCGCGAATAATTTCACATACAAAAAAACGTTCGGGTTTATCGGTAAATTCCGTTTTATCATAAAAGGCATTTCCTTCGGGAAGAAGATTTATAATGCGATTCATAATAGAATCTATATTAAATTTTAGTAGGGCTGAAATAGGTAAAATTTCCGCATTGGGTAATTTAGCTTTCCATTGTTGAACTTTTTCCTCAATTTTTTCTTGTGTTGCTACATCTATTTTATTTAGTAAAAGTAAAATGGGTGTATTTGTTTTTTGAAGTTTTGCAAGGTAATTTTCTTCTAATTGTATATCTTCAAAAATATCGGTAATTAGTAAAAAAACATCTGCATCGGTAAAAGCACTAATTACAAATTGCATCATTTTTTCCTGCAATTTGTAAACGGGTTTAATAATACCAGGGGTATCGCTAAATACAATTTGGTAATCATCGCCGCTAACTATACCCATAATGCGGTGGCGAGTGGTTTGCGCTTTGGAGGTAATAATGCTTAATCGCTCGCCCACCAAGGCATTCATGAGTGTTGAGTTACCTACGTTAGGGCAACCAATAATGTTTACGAAGCCGGCTTTATGCACAATGTTAGTGTTAATAAGATTTATTTGGATTACAAAGAAAGTAAATATATCTTTGCACTCCCAAATATAATTACTCCAATTTAAAAATATAGTGCGGGATAGAGCAGGGGTAGCTCGTTGGGCTCATAACCCAAAGGTCGTTGGTTCGAATCCATCTCCCGCTACCAAAGGCGATTTTTCTGAAAATATTGAAAAATCGCCTATTTTTTTTCTTCCAAAATCTTTGACAAACCACTAATACAGTATATTGTTAATGAATTCTATTTTTTGTTCTCTCTTTGTTTTTTAAGTTTTGGTTCTGGTAATTCATTAACTGTGATTTTTACTAATTTCCTCAGCCAATCTCTATCGTCCAATTTTTCTTCAATTAAAAAACTGGGTTTTGCTCCTGGATACGGTGATGCTTCAACAACTTTATTAATATATTCTCTACCCGATAGAGTTGGCTTAATAAATAATTTATTATCGCAAACAAGACCAAATAGTTTGTAGTCAAAATACAGTCCGTACTCACCAAACATTTTTTTGCTTGTAACATGTTCTAAAAAACCAATTTGATCAACAATAAAATCAACAAATTTCTGTTCTGATGCCATCTATAATTTACTTTAGTTTGAACTCTGGATTATAAATAAACCCGATTAGATTACCCCAAAGATCTTTTACAGTTGCCGTAATAAGGGCGCCACCAACATTGTAGGGTTTTTCGTTTTCTGTTGCCCCTGCTGCTATAAAGTCGTTGTAAACGGCATAAATGTCGTCTACGCCCCAGTAAGTTACTACACTTTCTGCTTTGTCAGTTACTGGTGCCTCTTCAGGTTGAAGTCCAAGTTCATAACCACCAATATTAAAACCTACATAAAAAGGTTGTTCAAAATATGGTGCTGTCTCGAAAACCTTTGAATACCAATTTTTTGCGTTTTCAATATCGCCAACTTTGTAAATAGTAGTTCTTAATCCAAGTATTTTTAATTTGTCCATATAACTTATTTTATTTCAGTTGTTATATAGTTCAAATATAATTATTATTTGTCTACTTCGTTTTTGTAGTGTGTTGTTCCAGAATGACCGCTAACGTTTTTGGGTTTGGCAAAGGTGGTTATTTCTAACACAAATGATGATACGAAGTTCTACTATTTGTTTATCCGCAAAACTGTAATACGAATCACTAAACCACCACTTTTGCAAATCTCATGTTACCGACCGGTGTTTTCATTTGTCCAATTGATTATTTGTTCAACTCTATCTTTTGTCGCTTGTTTGTTTAAATTGTGTGAGTTATTATACCAACTTATCTTTTTCTTGCTATTAGTCATTTCATAGCAACTTAAAATGTCATATTCGGAAAGAGTTTTGTCTTTTATGCCTGCTTGAAAGTAAAATTCTATATCATTTTTTTTATTAAGATAAATACTTGCATCATAACTTGAAATATTTTTTACATAGCTTTTAAAATCTTGTGATGGAATAGCTTTTCTTAGTTCAACAATTTGGTTTACGACAGTTGTTTGCAACCATTCAGAATAATTGTAAATACCATTAATAATAATAATTTTTTTAAAACGGCTATCTAAATAAGGCATAAGTGCAGCAACCCTGGCACCATAGCTTTGCCCAACAAAAAATAACTTGTTAGTATTTACATTTAATTTTGGTAAGTTATGGATCGCTTGCATCCATTCGACACAATTATTTTCAAATATTTCCGCGTCTTTCATAATACCACTTTTTATAAAACTTTCTCCTTTTCGTTTAAATGGGGCATCAATTATCAAGCAGGCAATTCCGTTTTCGGCTAATAATTTAGCTTCTTCCAAAAAGTATTCTTTATTAAATTCATCCCCTATTCCGTGCTGATAACAAGCTACTGCTTTTATAGCTTGTTTGATAGGTTTAACAAGTATAGCTGGAACTAATCCTTTTCTATCACTTTCAAAATTAAAATATAAAATATTATACTTTTTTTCAATAATGTTTTTTTCGATAATGGCGTTAGTAAGTTTTACATATTTAAAATTGTCTTTTGATTTTAAAGATGCGTTGGTTAAAAAAATTTCAGTTCCAATATCTGTTGTAACTTTCCATTGATCGTTATCATCTTTCAGCCAATTTGTATTATAAACATAATAAGATGAAGCTAAGCTATCCGCAATTGGATATATCCATTTAGATAATCCATACGTATATCCGCTTATTCCTGAATTGTCTTTAAATGAACCTGTTGGTTGCCACATAACAATAGACTTTGTGTTGGCAAACAACTTCATAAAATTTGCTTTTCCTTCTATTGGCAAAGGGGTTGAAGAAAGAAATAGTGCATCGTTAGCAAGATATGTTTCAAAAGCCACAGCCACGCCTTTTTTATAACTCAAGGCAGCAAAATCTTTATCAGCATTTATTAGCGCGCTGTCATTTTTCTGTGCAAATGCGTTAATTGATATGAAAATTGAAATAAGAATAAATATTTTTGTCATTGTCTATTTTGTTTTATTTTGTAGAAGAGTGTTCCTGTTACCAGACGGGTTTTATTGTTAGCCTGATTGTAACCGAAAAGCAAAAATACAAATATTAATGTCGTCAGCTTAAAGTGTTTCATTTCGAATTTCTGTTCTTTGTCTGTCTGTCGTCCCACAATGACCGCTAACGTTTTGGCGGCTACAAGAAGTTTTCGACTTCGGGGACTAAAACTGTTTGCCACTATTAAACTTTATACGAAGCACAAAGCTTCATTTAATTACTGAACCGCAGTGGCTGCCCTTCTTTCTGTCAATAATCTGTCGTGACTAGTTTGCACTGTCATTTTGCAGTAGGGCAGGCTACTCTTTTGCAAGCTTTGTATTATAATTTATTCCATTTTATTGAATAGAAGGAATGTAAAAATAATTAAAACAATAATTCCTATAATGCCAAAACCAATAATCCAACTTATACCGGAATAAGTTATGTAGCCATAACGTATTAAACTATGTTTAATAAGTACACACAGAGGCAATAATAATGGGTAAAAAAAACTTAGAAATAAGGCGGCAGGCCATGCATTGTCTCCGGTAATTGGTTTAAAAATCCCAAATTTAACAGGTATTTGTAGTAGCAAAGCACCCGGCAATCCTAGCAAAATAAATGAAATAACAATTAACACACCAGCAATAATAAATGAAGTAATCAATTCTTTTTGAAAAGGTTTAATAAAGGTATGTGCTTTTAAAAAACCAACATTTGTTTTATGTGCAACCTTATAAATCAATCCACTTTCGGGTTTAGCTTTTTTTAATATATAAATGTTAACTACATTATACATAATAAAAAAAGTAACCAATACTAATATTATATTTTTGATTTTTGCTACTGTTGGTTCCGGCCACAATTGATTATCAACTAAAAACATAATCGTATAGATTATAAATAGAATGTTAGCCAATAAAATGATAGTTAGTTTCACAATACTTCTATTATCAATATTTTAATTTTATATATCGTAATTTGGTTGCATAGTACATAATTTTTTATTAGTATGCATTACACGTTTATAATTGATAAATAAATTGGCATCCCAAACGTGATATTAAATGGAAACGTAATTGCAAGAGCCATTGGAATGTATAACCCCTCGTTTGCTTTTGGCACAGCTAATTTCATAGCAGCAGGAACCGCAATGTAGGATGCACTAGCGGCCAATACAGCAAATATAAAACGACTGCTTACTTCTTGAGTTACAAATCCGCTTAGTATTGCCACAGCACACCCGTTAATTAAAGGAATAATAATGGCAAAAAGTGCTGGAAACCAACCATTAGAAAAAAACGAACTCAGTTTACGCCCGCTGGTTATTCCCATATCTAATAAAAATATAGCTAAAAAACCTTTAAAAATATCGTTTGTAAAGGGTTTTATGCCTTCTGCCTGTTTGGCATTCGCCAATAACCCTATTATAAGACTACCTAATATAAGCAGTACACTTCCATTTGTAAAAGAATGTTTTATAACAGACATCTTATTAACTTGTGTTTTTTCCTGTTTATTAAAAACAGACATCAGAATTAAACCCGCTATTATTGCAGGAGATTCCATTAATGCCATAATGGCCACCATGTGTCCGTGGAATTCCATTTTTTGATATTCAAGATATGAAACTGCTGTTACAAAAGTAACCGCGCTTACCGAGCCATAAGCTGCTGCTATAGCTCCTGCGTCATACACATTCATTTTTCTTTTTAGAATAAAAAAAGTATAAACCGGAATTAAGAGTGAGATTGCAATTCCGAAAAGCATACACCAAAAAATTTCAGCTGAGAATGACTCGTGAGATAATTCTTGTCCACCCTTAAAACCAATAGAAAAAAGCAAGTACAACGAAATAAATTTTGAAGAGTTTGGCGGGATTTCTAAATCACTTTTTAATTTAACAGCAATAATTCCTAAAATAAAAAATAAAAAAGCGGGATTGGTAATGTTTGATACTAGTAGATCTAAATTCATATTTTTTTTAATTGTTTTAAGTTTACCTCTCTTTGTCAAAGCTCAGGCGTTTGCCTTTTACACTTTCATTAAACACTCCTTCATCGTAAACTAAATGTCCGTTAACAAAAGTTTTAATAATTTTACTTTTAAAAGTAAAGTTTTCAAAAGGCGACCATTCACACTTATAAAGTAACTTTTGTTTGGTAGAAGTCCACGAGTTATTTAAATCCACCAATGCTAAATCAGCATAATAACCTTCTCGTATGTAGCCTCGCTCTTTTATTCGGTATATTTCGGCTACGTTATGGCTCGTTTTTTGTACGATATCTTCTAAAGATATTTTCCTTTGGTGATACAACTCTAATAAAACAGGAAGCGCATGCTGCACCAATGGCCCGCCCGATTTGGCCGTATTATAATCGCCTGATTTTTCAGATAATAAATGAGGAGCATGGTCTGTGGCAATGATATCAAGCTTATTTTGTATCAATGCTTTTAAAATCCCAATTTTATCCTGTTTAGTTTTGATTGAGGGGTTCCATTTAATTTTATTCTCTAAATTGTGATAGTCTTCATCTGAGAACCATAAATGATGAATACAGGCTTCACCGGTAATCCGTTTTTCCCGGATAGGCAAATCATTTCTAAAAAAATCGGTTTCCTCTTTTGTTGATATATGTAAAATATGCAAACGAGTATTGAACTTCTCTGCTAGTTTTATTACACGTTGCGTAGCAACAATACAAGCTTCGCTACTTCTAATTAAAGAGTGACGCTTTGCAGGGATTGCGCCATCGTGTAGATGCTCATAAAAATTATAGGCAGATTTTATAATAGAGTCGTCCTCGCAATGCAGAGCAACGAGTGAGTTGGTGCGTTTAAATAATTTTTCGAGAAATTCAGGATAGTTAGCTAATATACCATCATCATTATCAAAGTATAACCCATCATCACTCAAACCACAAACATTTACATTGTCAATTCGAAGTGCTTCTTCCAAATTAGACTTATTAATTCCCATAAAAAAAGAATAGTTAGCTAAAGAATTTTTCTCTGCTAGATTATACTTTTCTTCAAGCAAATTGATTGTTAACGTATTTGGAATGGTGTTTGGCATATCCATAAATGAAGTAATGCCGCCAGCAATAGCAGCCTTTGATTCTGATTTAAGAGTACCTTTGTGTGTTAAGCCTGGCTCTCTAAAATGTACTTGATCATCAATCATTCCCGGGATAAGATACAAGCCTTCGGCATGGATCATATCAAAACTTTCCCGTTGTGTATCCATACTTTTTGCAATCTTTTCAATCCTGTCATTAACTATCAATACATCGGAATTAAAAACAGAGCCTTCGTTAACGAGTGTTGCATTTTTTATCAATATTCTATTCATAGTTTAAATCAGGGATTACAGTTATCACAAAAAGTTGGTTCCTCTGTTGTTTTTTTGTGTGGATATTTCCTCTCCTCTTTATATTGGCATTTGACGCATTTGTATTCGTGCGATAAAGTTGATCTTGTTGGAAAACCACATAAACTGCATGGCAAGCCCATTTTAACATCAGTAATTCCAAAACCGGGTGTAAAACATTGTGGGCAAAGTGAAACAATTTTATCTGCTAATTTTTGTGCAGCTATTTTTATCACTTCCATTCGGGTAGGATTATACATAGCGCGCATATCAGTTTCAACATATGCTAACCCATATTTACTTTTAAAGGCTTTAAAAATTTTTAGTAGAATTGTTGGATTGGTAATTCCTTTTATAATTTCTGAATTATCTCCATGATTTTTACGAATAATTAAACCGTGATTAGGAAATTTAACTCTATCTGCAAAAGTAATTAACTCTTGTTCCGTCTTTATTTCCTTTCCGTTAAAATTTGTATTAATACTAATTTCCCTAACAACAATTTCTAAATCATTTTTCGTATCAATTAACATTATTATTTCATCATCGGCATTAACAAATCCTAAAGTTGGATGAGAGCCAAAAGAACCTTCGCTTGCAACTGCTAAATCGCAGTTAGCTAATTTCATACCTCTAATACACTTTTCTCTAACAGTTGTAATAGGATCACTCTTCCTTTCAATTTCACCACTAAAAGTACCAAGTTCGTCAGTATCAAAATTTTCAGCTAAAATGCATTTTACGCCTAATTCCTTTTCTAATATAGGAGCTATTACCCTTTCTTTTTCGTGTTTAGTTGCTATAAGCAAATTTCTTTCTTTAAACATAAACTACTAATTTTCTGAAAGTTAAATAATTATTTCAGAGTTAATTATTAGTCTTTTGCTTTTTGATTTACTTTTAAAAAGTATTTTCCTTAGTTTTCCCATTTCTTCATTTAATTCAGAAATTCTTTTTTGCAATTTCATCATCTTTTCCAAATCCTTGATGTAAACTTAAATTTTCTATTTTAAGAAAATTGATTTTAGAATAAAAAATACCGAATAAAATTTCGCTCGCTTCATCAGCCGGAAAACTGTATACAATAAGTTTTAAGTTTTCTGTCGCATTTATAGTATATTGTTTTTCGGTTATTTTATTTTATACATTAAGTAAAATTTATAACGACTCACTTATTAATTCTATTTCAATATTTCCTTTAATTTTGAGGCGTAGGTTATTCTCAGTAGCATAGTCCATAACATTTTTAATATCAATATTTGTTTGTGCAAGTTCCTTTATTCTCTTATCATGAAAAGATGTGTCTCCACTTGTTCTTTCCTTAATTCCAAAAGATTGCATTGAATGGAAATTAATTTTGTCATTTACTAAGGTAAATAAAATGCTTCTGGCATCAGTTGGCTCAAACTCTCCATCTATTAATTTATAAGTATTTTGATTATTCATAATATTTATATTAAATTTATTTCAGAATCTACCATAATATTTGTGGAAGAATTTGCAATGTACTTTCTAACTTCAAATAGTTCCTTTTGTAGTTTAATAATACGATGTTCACGCATTTTTATTGTTTCTTCCTCATCATCATTTTTTATTTTTTCTTCGTGAAATCTAATTTTAACATGTATTAATTCGGTTAAAATTTTTTCTATTTCTTTTGGGGTAAAACTCCCTTTTAATAATTGTATTTTCATATTTATGGTTTTTTATTTGTTTAAATTAATAACTCATTAGTTTTAACTCACTTTTTTAAAATCGAAAACATAAAGCAAAATTGCTTGATACGGTAGTAAAATTGAAATCAAAATTTGTATAATCATCACTACCTTCTTTATAGAGCCTATTATCTATATCATATTTTTTACTGATGCGATTTCGCATTATTGAGAAACCAAACTGTGCCGTAAAAAATAAACGTTTTGTAATATTAAATTGTAACCCATAAAATGGATTTAAAGCAAATGATTTTGAAGTAACCTTGTATTTTGCAACAATAGAATCTGTTTGAAGTTGATAGTTTAACTCATTTTGCGTGCTGGCATAAGGTTGATTATTCGTAACGCCATCCCTTTCCCCGTAAATTAATTTTTTTTCATAATTAAAATGCGCGTAGCCAAAATCAAAACCGTAAAATTGTTTAATTCTGCCTTTACCATAGCGCTTTTCTATACCTAAATTATATTGGAAATATTGTTTTGAATTACCTTGTGAAAAGTTAATCCCAATTTTTTGGGCAGAAATAGGTATTGTTTTTGTAATTCCATTATCAGGAACCGGGTTTAATAATATCAATGACGTCCTTCCAAACCAATTCGATTTCAACTTCCTTTTATAAAAAATATTGAACGCGGCATAATAGTTATTTACTATTGGAATTAAGTTGATGCCTACTTCATTTTTGTAAACGCGCAAACTATCTTTTTGAGCTTGAAATAAAGTGAATGAAAAAGAAAAAATAATTACGAAAAAGATATTTATAAATTTCATTCTTATTCTTTTTTATTATTTTATTAATACTGGCATCTCCATTTTAACTAATCGAATTAATATTATTGTCCTTGCCCAAGTGAGTAAGCCGACTTGCCATCAAATGCATATAAATTTTCTGTTTTGATAACATCAATATTGTTCAAAATAGAACTACTCAAGATTTGGATAATTTCACTTTTTGAAATTTTTGAACCGTTAACAGGTTTAAAACGGCACCTCCAATGGTCGGTACAAAATGTTTCTTTAAAACCATCGGGCCAAACTTTTATTCCTCTATTAGTAATCATGGATAATTTCACTTCTTCATTTTCCAATTTCTTTACAATCTTTGCCAGTTCATCAGGGTCTAATCCAAGCCAGTGAACAAAGACATCCACACCTTGCAATTCTTTGTTTGCAGGAGTACGGCGCTTGTATTTTGGAAGATTTAACGCAGAACTATTTGCGTAGGACACTTTCTTTAAAGCAGAGGGCTGTTTTCCAAGGTTAGCGATAACTGCTTCTGCAAATTCATTAGTTCCTACTTTTTGTTTGCTAATACCTTCTTTAAAAATGTCATAAGTATGTACACCATCTTCAATTGTTTTAAGCCAAGCATTTTGAATTTTTTCTGCCACAACAGTTTCACCTAAATGGTTTAACATCATAATTGCACCTTGTAATAAGCCAGACGGGTTTGCCATATTTTGTCCTGCTCGGCGTGGCGCAGATCCATGAATGGCTTCAAACATTGAACATTCTTCGCCAATATTGGCTGAACCAGCTAAGCCAACCGATCCTGCAATTTGTGCTGCCACATCGGATATTACATCGCCATATAAATTTAAAGTAACAATTACATCAAACATTTCTGGAGTATCGGCCATCTTTGCTGCGCCAATATCAATAATCCAATGCTCATTTTCTATTTCGGGATATTCTTTTGCTATCTCGTCAAACACCTGGTGGAAAAGACCATCGGTTTGTTTCATAATATTATCTTTGGTAAAACACGTTACTTTTTTTCTGCCATATTGTTTAGCATATTCAAAAGCATAACGCACAATTTTTTCGCATCCTGGTCTGCTAATTATTTTTATACATTGAACTACTTCATCTGTTTGCTGATGCTCAATTCCGGCATACAGATCCTCTTCATTCTCTCTAATTATCACAATATCCATTTCAGGATGTTTTGTTCTTACAAAAGGATGTAAACTTTGGCAGGGTCTTACATTAGAGTAAAGACCTAAAAATTTTCGTGTAGTTACATTTAAACTTTTATATCCTCCGCCCTGAGGCGTGGTAATCGGTGCTTTAAGAAACACTTTGTTTTTGCGAATAATATCCCAAGACTCCTTGGCAATTCCCGCGGTGTTACCAGCTAAATATACTTTTTCGCCGACTTCTATTTCATCGTATTGTAAATTAGCACCTGCTGCTTTAATAATGTTTAATGTTGCATCCATAATTTCCGGACCAATACCATCTCCTTTTGCAATTGTAATTCGAGTCATAATTAATTTTTAGGGTTAAAATTTTATTTTATAAATGTTTAGAGTTTAATTTATGCTGTAAAATTCTAAAATTAGTTTCATTAATTTTTATTTATATTTGTTATGATTTACATAAATAAATTTTATGCATTATACATTACATCAGTTACAGGTTTTTTTAAAAGTGGCTCAATTAAAAAGTGTAACCAAAGCTTCAGAAGAATTGAATATGACACAGCCAGCAGTTTCTATTCAACTTAAAAACCTTCAAGATCAATTTGATATTCCATTAACCGAAATACAAGGAAGACAATTATATGTAACAGATTTTGGAAAAGAGATTTTAGAAATGGCGGAGCGAATTATTAACGAGGTATACGCCATTAACTATAAAACTATGGCGTATAAGGGGCATTTATCGGGAAGATTAAAAATCTCTTCGGTTTCCACCGGTAAATATATTATTCCATACTTTCTTTCTGATTTTATAAAAAATCAATCGGGAATAGAATTAATGCTTGATGTTACAAATAAAAGTAAAGTGTTAGAAAGCCTAGAAAACAACGAAGTAGATTTTGCATTGGTATCCGTACTCCCTGAAAAATTACAGGTAGAGAAAGTGGATTTAATGCCTAACAAACTTTACGTGGTGGGCAATTTTGACCGCAAATTTAAGAAGGGAGTATACGATAAAAAGGTATTTGAAGATTTGCCGATGATTTTTCGAGAAAAGGGCTCAGGAACTCGCACAGTAATGGAAAAATTTATTGCCAAAAATAAATTGCCGATACGTAAAAAATTAGAACTTACCTCCAACGAGGCCGTAAAACAAGCGTTAATTGCAGGTTTGGGATTTTCTATAATGCCATTAATAGGCATCAAAAACGAACTCTTAAATCACGATCTTCAGATTGTTAACGTCAAAGATTTTCCAATTAAAACTACATGGCATTTAATATGGTTAAAAAACAAAAGGCATTCGCCCGTTGCAGAAGCTTATTTGAAATACATTAAAATAGAAAAGGAAAAAATCATCAAAGATAAATTTGAATGGTTTGATAAGTATTAGAAATTAGTTTAATCGTTTATTTTAAAGTATGTGAAATTAAATTTTCACACAGTGTTATAAAGTTTTATGTTTAGGCACAAGACAGGAATTAATGGTTATTTTTATACACTTACCTACTTAATAATTGCATTAGGTTAAACAAAAATTGAGTCGCCTCATAATATCCTAACGTTATATATCCCACATTTTAATATAGATTGCTTCTCCGCTAAATGCGCGAGTCTATTGGAAACTGGTTTGGCAAAACGCATCCAGTCCCACTAAATTTTCAGGTCATAATTTAAAATCTTTTAACGTATAAATACATGGTTTTTAAGGTGTAAACAATCTTTTGTTTTTAAACGGTTTAATTAACTTTATAACTAATTTATTTTTATAGTATAGTTTTTTCCTATTAAATAGTTAACTCTATTATCTGCTTTACTTTTTTTATAAATTATTACACCTAAGCCCAAAGATTACACCCCCTCATTTACTCCAGTTTTTATTACTGAAGCCGTAAAACACGCGACCTACTAATCTAACAGTATAATATTATTAAATAATTTTACTCTATTATTATTTATATATTTCACACAACGTATAAATATTATTTATGTATTAAAGATTTTCTTTTTTCTTCTGATTAACGAGAAATTGGGGTTGAACAACTAAAATTGAATGAGATTAATTCTCTTTATTATACTATGAAGGTTTAATAAGGTGTTGAGGAGAAGTAAATATTGTTCCACCCTTGGTGTAGAAACGTGATGTAAAATAACTAATAAAATTACAAGTTAATTTTACTGTTGTTTTCGACAATACTTATTTTGCCGTTATATTAGGTTAACAAATAATATTAAAATTCATTAATTTTTTAGCCAATGTTCCATACCAGGTCTAAAGGGGTTTAAATAACCTCTGTAAATAGCGACAGTTATCTTCTTTTTTAAATGGTGGGGTTTTTTATTTATTTTAAATTCTTTCGGGTAAAATCCAAACTGAAGATTTGCATTTATTCTATCAAAATAATCATTTTGATTATCTATAAAAAGCATTCCTTCCTTAGGAATTTCAAATAATGTTAATTCAATAGCATGCGCGTGAGAAATTCCATTAAAACTCATTAAACCATTTACAACTATCGCTTTAGAATTATGGTGCGTTAGAGTTAAAAGATTGTCGGTATTGAGCTGCCCTCTAAAAATAAGTTTTGTATCATCGAGGTCATCTAACCATTCGTCTAAAGTATCATTCCCAACTTTAAATTTGGCAAAATCAACTGTAATTATCAACTCATGATTATCGAGATTGTAAAAAATAAATGAGCTGCTGTTTAGAGAAAAACATTGTTGATCATGATGACACGTTTGAATATATGTTTTTGATGACTTTACATCTTGTGCAAATGTGCTTAAGGAACTAATTAGAAATATTAAAATTAATCTTTTCATGTTATGTAGCTTTTATTCCTTTTCTTAATAATGCACCAAATTCCTCGTTGATATGACTTACGGGAGACGCATAAATTATCATATCATCTGAGAAAAATTTCTTTTTCACCTCGCTTTCGATAGTATTGTATAAAAGTGCTTTGGTTATAAAAAAAAGACGTATGGTTTTCTTTTGACCCTCTGCGTTTAAAATTGTATTTGTATCTATATGAGTTTGAAGCGCGTATTTTTGTTCTATTAAAAAAGCGGAAATTTGTCCTGCCTTTTTTTCGTCTTCTAAAATAATATCTAATACAATCATAGCTTATGGTTTAAATTTACCTCTTGCCCAACTGGAAACGATAGGCGGAAAATTATTTTTTAATTTTTATCAGTTTTTAATTATTAAACTGAATCAAAATTACAACACCATTTACATAAATTTTTATTTGTGTTTTTTATAATCAACATAAATATTTTTTATGATTTACTTGTTTTTTGAAGAATTTTCATGTTTAATCAAATTACAGATTGTAGTTTATGTTGCCATTTAGATAAATAATATTAAGTACTGTTTTTATAAATTTTAATTTATATTCTGCCAGTTTTAATTCGGTTTCCAGTAATTTATTTTCGCGTGTATTGAGCATGAATAATGAACTCTCACCATTATCAAACTTTAGCCTTTCGGCTTCCAACAAAAGCTTACTATAACTAACGGATCGTTCCGCATTTAAAAGCTGTTGCGCTAAAATAGTTATGGTTTGTTTTAGTGCATTTATTTTAAAATTTAATTCGTTGGTTTTATTTAAAAACTCTAAACTATTATTTTGCGATATAACCTTCGCCATTTTATACTCGTTGGTTGAATTTCTCAACAACAAAGGAAATGACATATTTAAACCCCATTTATAATTATTATTTGAGAATACGGGATTAACAGCAGAAGTGCTATTAGAAAGAAAATTATACTTAACGTTCAGCACGGGTTTGATCATTTCCTTTTTTAATCTCACGTCTACATTTAAAACATTTTGCAAAGCATTATATTTTGATAAGATCGGATTTTGAGTATTTACACTATTTAAATTTTCCGCTAAAACTAACTTGGCTTTAATATAATATATCTCAAGGCTATCTACAGCTTGATAATTATTATTTAATGAGACGGGATTTTCATTTTGCCAAATAAAGATTGAGAGGTCATTGCTGCTCTTTTGATTATCCATTAAAGCGTTTTGCAGATCAAGCAATCGGGATTGGTAAAATATGGCAGCTTCAATAGTATCTATCGTTGCCCGTTCGCCAACATTAGCAAGCGCCTCAATACCTTCTAAACGTTTGCGTGCGGCATCTATAAAATAATTATTAAGTGCTATTTGTTTCGCGCTAAATAACCATTCGAAATACCGTTGCGATGATTCAAATAAAATATTATTAAGTTGCATTTGTTGTTCGGCAGTAAAATAATTAATGTATTCTTTTGCTTTTAATACATCTGCTCGTCTTTTATCAATTACCAAGCCCTGCAAAATACCAACTTCCAAACCAAAATAAGGTAAGCCTTGGGAAGGTGTGTAAAATTCGGGATTAACATTTGGTCCAATGCCATAATCGTAGCCAAATCTCAAATACTGATTGGTAAATATGGGTTGTTTTACTTCACTATTAAACGTGGTAAAATAATTATAACCATTAAATTGTTTCTGATCGTAATTTCCACTTACAATGGGATCATAATTTCCCCTTGCAGCTCTTAATTGCAAGTTGGCATATTTTTTTTCGTTATTTGCACGTTTAGCTAATGGATTATTTTGTAAAATGCCCGATATAAAATCATTGTATCCCGGTAAAATAGTCTTTTGCCCAAAACTTATAGAAGAACTTATAAATATAAAATATATAAAAAACTTTGTCATATTATTTTTTGGTTTCATTCTTTTTAGAAACATCGGTTACATAAAACTCCGGCGGAAATCCGTTAACGATTCGCCACAATTCATAAAATAACGGAACATTTTTTAGAAGCGCGAAACCTTTTACCCCACCACCTATTTGTATGGCTTCGGGCCATTTTTCGCCGGTATTCTTTGCCAGTATTCTAAACTTTCCATTGTCAGAAAGTACTTTGTCATAAGCCACAATTTCGGCAGTGTATGTGCCATAACTTATTCCCGGCCAGCCTGAAAAAACAAAAGCGGGCCATCCATCAAATTGTAGTTGAACTTTCTGTCCTTTTTGAATGAGTGGTAAATCTACAGGGTCGATATATAATTCAACGGCTTGTTCATCTTGCTTTGGCACTATGTTACACAAAGCGGCGCCTTCCTTTATTATTTCTCCAATACCTTGTACATTAGTTTTAGCAATATATCCATCCTGTGGAGCCAACACGTAATAAAAACCCTGACGCATGTTGTAATTTGCAAGTTGGTTTTGTAATTTTGTTAAAGAGCCTTCTCCTTCATACATAAGTGAAAGGGCAGAGAACTTATCCGATTCTGTTTTCATTAATTTCTCCTGATAATCCTGTTGAATGGAATTTAATTCTATTTCCGCATTAAGTAATTCATTTTTAGTAGAAATAAATTTATTATCCGCTGAAGTTTTCTTTGCCAATGCATCCTGTACTTTTATACGTCTGTTTTCTAACTCTGTTTTGGATATAACGCCTTTGCTCATTAATTCTTCATATCTTTTTAATTGCTCCTCCGCTATTTTAAAATTACTTGTAGATGTGTTTGCTTCAATACTATCTGTTGTTATTTTTATTTTGGCTTGAATTATTTTATTACGACCTTGTTGAATTTTTAGGAGTAATGATTTATTTAAAGCATCAATTTGTGAATCGACGGCATTAATTTTATCCTCATAAGATTTGATTGTTGTTTCCTTTGCTTTGATAATAGATTCGGAACGATTTATTAATTGAGGATCTACGTACTCATCTATAATTTCGGATATAAATGCAATTGTATCATTTTTATGCACAAAATCCCCTTCGTGAATGTACCATTTTTCTATCCTTCCCGGAATTCTAGAAGTAATAGTTTGCGGTCTATTTTCCGGATTTAGAGTGCTTACTTTACCATTAGAAGTAATGCTTTGTGTCCACGGCATCATAAGAACTACAAGTCCAGCAACAAACAATGCGGTTAACGAATACTTGATTATTTTAGAATATGGTTTTACATAAATATTTATTAAGCTTTTTAATTTGGAGTTTCTTTCGTTTAATATTGAAAACTCTGTGTCCTCACCAAATATACTTTCAATTTTATAAATGGCTGTAATAATATCATAACACGTATTTAGGCTTCCAACAAGTTTTTCTACTGAATTTATAACTAAAAAAATGATAATTTCTGAGGAGATAAATTGTCCGATATTTAATGCTCCTGTTTGAACAAGATAAGCGCCAAAAAATAAAAGTAATCCAACAAATACAACTTTAAAGATGATTATTCCCTTATATTGTTTTTCTAAAACGGCATAATGTTTTTTTCTATTATTAAAATAATTTTGTAGGTTAATCTCGGTTCCTGCGCTTATACTGAGTTTTTGTTTTTCAATCGCATTTTCTTGAAACCATTCAACCAATTTATACTTTTCATTTGATGTTTCAATATTCGTTTCAATTCCTTTTTTACCGTAATATTTAATTATGAAATAAAGAGCCCCTCCTAATAAAATAGTAAATATTAAAAACCAAGAACTGTAGGCAGGTAGTAACACTAAACCAAAAACAATACTTATTACAGAAAAAGAAAAATCCAACAGAATTTTACTAATACCCTTCTGAAGTGTAACAACTTCAAAATACTTATTTAGATTATATAATATCGCCGCCGAGGGATTAGATTTCTCTAAAAAATCATTAACACGACTTGCTAAATCTCCAAATATTTTTTGATGTAGCGTTTCGTTAATTCTCATTTGCCAAAGCTGAAAAAAACCTATAAAAATAGTGGCTAATATAGTTATGCAACTTAGTAAAATAAGTGAAGCGGAAAAGCTGCCCGCCATTATATAAGTTACGATACCTTGAATACCCAATGGTATTGAAAGATACATTAAACCCTGTAAAATAGCCAAAAGGTAAATTTTATAAATAATAATTCTTTCTTTTAATAACCACTTATAAAGTAATTGAGGCTTATTCATAGTAATAGTTTTAGCAAATGTAGTAATATATTTAAAATAATAGTATTACTATTAAAATTTATGAAAATTTAATATTTATTATATTTGAGCTATTATATAAAAAACAAAATATGCAGGTAGAATTACGGATTAAAATGAATGACAAATTGTTTCTAAGAAATCCAGAAGAATCAGTATTAGGAAAAAAAATTGTTAAGCAAGGCCTTGATTTAATCAACAAAATGGGTTTTGAGGATTTTACATTTAAAAAATTAGCGATTGAAATTAATACTACTGAAGCAAGCGTGTATCGTTATTTTGAGAATAAACATAAGTTGCTTGTGTATTTAATAACGTGGTATTGGAGTTTTTTGGAGTATAAGGTGGTATTTAGCATAAATAATATGATAGATACTGAATCTAAGTTAAAAACTATCATTAAAATAATTACTGAAGAACCTGTAAATGGAAATGCAAGTACAGATTTTATTTCTGAGTTAGAAGGCTATAAATTAGTTATTTTGGAAGGATCTAAGTCATACCTCACACGCCGTGTAAATAAAGATAATAAAGATCGCCTATTTAAACCTTACAAAGATTTATGCGAAAGGTTTTCGTCCATTATAAAGGAGTATAATCCCAAATACAAATTTCCACATTCGCTTGCAAGTACTATTTTAGAAATGGCTCATTCGCAAAAATTCTTTAAACAAAATTTACCGTCTTTAACTGATTTTCCAAAGGAGCAAAACGATAAAAAAGTAATAGTATTTTTGGAATCATTATTATTCAGTTCTTTAAAATAAACAGCTAATAATTTTTTTATAAATTCATTAAATATTAACCAACATCCGTTAATTAATCTATAGCAGTAAAAAAATCAAAACTTAATTTACTATTGCTAAAATGTTATTTAGAAATTTTATATCCAAAAATATTATTTATGATAAGAGAAAAAAATATTGGAGGTCAAATTTTAAAAAACCTTATTTTGGTTTTTTAAACATATTCTTAATTTTTTTACGAATTTGAAAATATTTTTTTCTGGGTTTTTCATCATTATATTCTTCAAGATCTTTGTATGCTTCTGATAAATCTATAGGCATATCGCCATCAAACATTATTTTAAAAAATGAAAAACCATTATAAGGTATTGTGTTTTCATTTGGCTTCATCTTAACACGTATAACGGTTTCATTTTCTTTAAACACTTCTAAAAATGCATTTTTTCTGCTTTTTAATAATTCTGAAAATCTTTTATTTACCAAACCTGCACCTACATATCTCTCACATTTATCTTGAATGGTAAATAGCATGGAGTTATTTAAGAACTTAGTAATATAACGGAAAAAGACAGAATCTTTAATTGGCAGTTTTTGAACAAATAAGGAATCATCTTCCGAATAGTCTTTTTCTTTTATCTTATTAGTTGTTAAAAAATATTTTTTCTTAGCTTCATAAAATAAAATATATTCTTTTTCTTTTTCTGAATAGGTTTGTGGATAAACAGAAATAGTAGCACTTGGATTTTCTTCTAAGAATTTCGCCACTTTATTTAAAAATTTTTCCTGTCCACGATAAATTTCGCTTTGTTGCATTTGCCATTTTACGTAAAGTATCTTTTCAATAGTTTTTTCAGATTGTTTTACTTTATACCTGTAAGGTGTAGTTGGGGGATTAAGAAATATATTTTCTAAAACATCAAAAATTACATCATGCCAATGTAATTTAGGTTTTTTTAAATTACCTGTTATTGGTATTTCATAATCAATTACATTCGCTCTTTCGCGAACAATGGCCATTATTAAAGGCAATGGGATCCACTTTGCACCTTTTTTCTTTACTTTTTTTCCAACACGTGGATCAATGATAAGCAAATGGTTGTTACTACGTATAACGCCATTTCTAACATGCCAGTTACCGGTTATTTCTATCGTTCCCCTATCTAAAGGATAGGATGTGTAATTAACTAAATAAGGGTTAAAGAGTGTAGCAGGAATTTTTTGCAATTTAAAATTCAGATCGAAATCAGAACTGTCTTTTGGATTTATACTTATGTGAACGGCAATGTTACCGTAAGGATTAAGCCCCGATTTGAGATCGAGTTTTACCCGCGAATTTTTTTTGCTCACAGAATCAGCAATTACATAAAACGGCCTTATACCAAGAGAAACTTTTTCGCTAAGTTTAAAATCGTTATATAGTAAATTGCCTTTGTATATTGCTAAGCGATTAATTTTATAATTACTTTTTAAAAAGTTTTTCGATAACTTAACAACGTAATCTGCTATTTCAAATATTAAATTAAATTTTTGAGAATGTTTTGCAGATGAAACATTTTGCCCTTTTTTTCCGAAAATGGTTTGTAAATTATCAAGGTGATCGTAACGTTCGTACTTAAGGTATGGCATATTTAACGATACAGAGTCAATAATATATTTTTTGTTTTTAGGACTTAGTTCATAAATATTTATTGCAAATTTTTTAAACGAGGCATAATCCTCTTGTTTATTTTTTCCAAAGTGAAAATCATTAATTGCTAGCCCCCCTTTAGCTAAGAGGTTTTCGGCTTTTTTAAAATTTCCACTAGCCTGTACATTTGCATCTAAATTTGCAGAGAAGCTACCATAGTTAATAAAGTCTTTTAAATATTGTTCAATAAATTTAAGATCGTATTTATTAATAATAGTTATTAGGTTGTAATCAAGATTTTTTATATTCATTTTTAAATTCCCTTTAGCATCACCTTTTCCAATGCCGGCAATAAATGAAAATTGGAAGTTAAGGCTATCTGACTCCCAGCTTAAACCATTAGTTTGAATATTTACTTTTCTAATAGAATAGTTTATGGGTATTTTTGATTCGCGGTAAATAAATTCTCCATCTAAAATTTTCCAGTTAAGTAAATTAAAGTGTAAAGGGGTTTTTTTTGTTTTGCGTGGCTTATCTTTTGCGGAAAAACGCTTAATTATATCATTAAAATTTAAAATATTTAAAGTATCCTGAATAATTACGCCTCGTGGTCTATCTACGACTAACTCGCTTATTTCATAAGTTTTAGAAAATAGTTTAAGTAATTCGAAATTTGCGCTAACACCATGTGCCGAAAAGAAAAGACTATCGCTATTTGCTTCATACACTTTTAAATTTTTTAAATATACAAAGCCGGTTAGTGGATTTACATAAGCCTGGTTTAACGTAATTTGCCGACCAAGAAATTTAACATCGTATTTTTCGACCAGGTATTTTGCGATGGGCGAGATGAAAATAATTATAGTTATAAAAAGTATAAAAATAGTAAGCGTAAGAGAAATAAGTATTTTTTTTACATATTTTTTTGGCTTTTTATCATTTAATTTGATAGGTTGCATTATGAGGGGAATTAGTATTTAAGTAAAGGTATACGACTATATTATTTATAATATTATATAATTTATTACATTAATCAATCTTCTTTTTTATCATTATTTTCTTTTTTCTTTTTCTTAAAGAAACCCCTTAGTAATATATTTTTACTTGCAGCGTTCATGTTTTGTTTAAAGCCGCCAGCGCCTTGTTTTATGTTAACCAATGCTTCATCAACTGTTTTCGCAAAAACTGTATCTGAAAATAATTTACCAACTGTACCTTTACCTTCTCTAATATTTTTCATTATTACTGCTAAGTCGCCAGTTATATTAGCCGCATTATCGCCAGTAATTTTTAATTTTAATAAAATATCATCCATACTTATAGGCTGGGTGGTTTGAATAATATCGTTGTTAACTAATTGCTGAGTTTCTTTTTTACCGGGAATAATTGTTACAATTTTATTCCCCATTAAGCCATCGGAACCGATAACAGCTTTCACATTTTTTTTCATAAACTTTCTAGTTTTTTCATCTATCATCATTTCTACCATAACCGTTGAATCGCTAATTTGATTTATTTCCTCAACAATACCCACGTTTATGCCCGAAAACCGAACATTATTACCGATTTGTAGCCCATTAATATCTTTAAAAACACCACTAATTTGAAAGGTACTATCAAACAATTGTTGTTTTTTTCCTATAAAATATATTCCAACAATTAAAAGCAACAAGCCAATTGTTACAAATACCCCGAGTCTGATTTTATTTCCACTAGATTTTTGCATAATTATTTATTTTATTTATTTAAAAAATGAGCTTACCCATTCATCTTTTGATTCTGATAATTCGTTAAAAGTTCCTTCGGCCTCAATAGATCCATTTTTTATAATAATCATTCTATTAGAAGTAATTCTTGCACACTCTACATCATGCGTAATAATTATAGAAGCTGTATTGTATTTTTTTTGTATATCTAAAATTAGTTTACTTATTTCTTTGGATGTTATAGGATCAAGACCTGTTGTGGGCTCATCGTATAATATTATTTCAGGTTTTAAAATCAATGTTCGCGCTAAGCCTACTCGCTTTCTCATTCCTCCCGATAATTCAGAAGGCATTTTATCTATAGCCTCTTCCAAACCAACACTTTTTAATGTTTCTAGAACTAATGTCTCTATCTCTTCTTTAGATTTTGATTTTAAATCGCGAAGAGGAAATTCTAGATTTTCTCTTACACTCATTGAATCATATAACGCAGCACTTTGAAATAAAAATCCAATTTTTTTTCGTAAAACATTTAATTCATCTTTTTTTAATCCTGATATATTTTCGTCTAATAATGTTATGGTGCCTTCATCGGGTTCAATTAAACCAACTAAGCACTTTATAAGCACTGATTTACCGCTGCCTGATTTGCCAAAAACAACAAGGTTTTCGCCGGCTTTAATTTTTAAATTTATATCTTTTAAAACGTCGTTACTACCGAAAGATTTTTTTAAGTGTTCTATATTTACAACTGTTTCCATGTTTTATTTACTAAATAAACTTGTAATTTGAACAGCAATCATATCAATTATAAAAATAGATAAAGATGCAAGTACTACTGAAGAGTTTGCAGCAGCTCCAACACCCTCTGTACCTTTGTTTGAGTTGTAGCCTTTATAACAACCTATTAGCCCAACAATAAACCCAAAAAAAACGGTTTTAATTGTAGCAGGAAATACATCACTAAATGTTAACTTTTCAAATACATTTAAAAAAAACAATCTAATATTAACATCACCTTTTAAGTTAACACCAATATAGGCTCCATATAATGAAATGGCATCGGCCGTAATTACTAAAATTGGTAGCATTATGGTGGCGGATAAAATACGTGTAACAACTATATATTTATAGGGATTAGTACCTGAAACCTCCATTGCATCAATTTGTTCGGTTACTTTCATAGAGGCTAATTCAGCACCAATACCCGAGCCTACTTTGCCCGCAAAAATTAACGCGGTAATAACAGGTCCAATTTCTCTAATCATAGAAACTGCTACCATAGCAGGTAACCAGCTTTCAGCGCCAAACTGCGCGAGTGTTGGGCGAGACTGAATGGTTAATACTAAGCCCATAATAAATCCGGTAACAGCTACTAATGGAAATGATTTGTAACCTATTAAATAACTTTGTTTAAGCAACTCATTAAACTCGTAAGGAGGTTTAAATAATTCTTTAAAAAACAACAAAGTAAATTTTGTTAAACTTGTTACTTCTTCAAAAAACTCTTTTATTTTTTTTAAATATAAATTTTCAGAAACTTCTACTGATTCTTTAATCGCGCTATTTTTTATATTTGTATCATTTGGCATTTTTTATTCACAACAAATTAGTTTAAATAACGTCTGAGTATCCAGGATATAGTTTCATGATCTTCCATTAACCCTGTTAAAAAATCGGCGGTACCGGCATCATTGTATTTCTCAGAACAATCGTTTATGTTTTTTCTAAGTGAAATAATAATAAATTCATGGTCTTGTAATAATTCGTTTATCATTTCTTTTGAAGCCGGATAGCTATTTGGATGTTCCTTTATAGCGCTTAGCTTTGCAAACTCCTGCATGGTTCCAATTGTTTTGCTACCTAGTTTGCTAATACGTTCTGCTACTTCATCTATAGATTTTTCTAAAACTTGGTATTGGTTTTGAAATAATTTATGTAATTCCATAAAACTTTCGCCACCAACGTTCCAATGAAATTTTCGTGTTTTTGTATAAAGTGTAACCTGATTAGCAAGTATTATAGACAATAAATCTGTTATAGAGTTTAAGTCTTTTTTTGAGATACCGATGTTTGGTTTCATAATTTTATATTTAAGGTGTTATATTTTTTTTAAATAACGTGTAGATTAAATTTTTTGTAACTGATTTTATAGCCTCTGTATTTTTTGAGACTAAGTTTGTAACCCCCATTTGTACTACAGTTCCTAACAATTGTTTTAATGGGTTTTTAGTAGAGCCAACAGCAATTTTTTTTGATAAATAACCGACCCCAAGACTAATCGAAGTATTTAATAATTCTTCCTTAAAGTTTAGAGAGGATGAAAATTCTTTTAATGAGTTTTGAATTAGGTTTATAGGTTTAATGCTTTCGTATGAAATTTTAGCTTGCTCTTTTAATAAATTTAGGTCATTAGAACGTTTTAATTCAAGAAAATTAATTTTTTCATATAATTCATCTATTGAATTTATTTTCCCCATTTTAATAATTAAGATAAATGTGTAATAATTGAATTGGTTATGCGTTTTTTACCGTAATTTTTCATAAATAAATATAAAACACCCCCAAGTATAGCATAAAATCCAGCAACACAAAAAAATCCGTAATACGATTTCCCTAGTACATCTCCTAACCAAAGCGCCACACCAATAGTTGCAATTACCATAAACATTGCAAAAACTAAAGTAAATGTTGCGTTTGAAATAAAAGAGGCTAAAAACCGAGATGATTTACATAAAACATTAAGTTTTAATAATTCAAGGCTAGTTTTTCCATATTCTTCAACTCTTTCTAATAAAGGTTCAATAAATAATACTTTATGTTGCATAAATGACGATATATCTTAAAAGGTGTTTTATAATTTTATTTAACTCATCTGAGTTTTTACATCTGAAGTTTTATTTTTACCGTCTTTATAAAAATCTTTCGCTTCGTTTTTTGCAAACTCAAATTTTTCTTTGATGGTTCCCAATAATTCGTCGAATTTATCCTTTAATTCATCAACTGTATCGTTACTTTTTTTAGCTATTTTTTTTCTGGTTTCCGAACCTTTGTCGGGTGCAAATAATATTCCTAAAATTGCTCCGGCGGCCATACCTGCCACTACTCCTAATACTACTTTTCCTGTATTCATAATTTTTTGTTTTTTTAAGTTATTGATTTATTTTATTTTTTGTTTTATTTTACTAAATAGGTTTTTTTCCTTGAATTATTCTTAATATAACTGCTATAAGTGCTATTACTAATAAAATGTGTATTATTCCTCCAGCGTTATATCCTATAAATCCTATAGCCCAAACAATTAATAATATTACCGCGACTGCGTAAAGTATGTTTCCCATGATTTTTTGTTTTTAGTTATTAATTATATTAAAATTTATTTTTTCTTTGTTACTTTTTAGCTCAATATTATATTTTATAAAATTTTTAATAATCATAAAAATTAAAAATGAAATGCTAAACCTAGTGTGGAAATACCTGTAGATAAATCTAAAAATAGCCCTAAATTTTTATTGAAGTGATATTCAGTTCCAATATGAGCGTCTAAATATAAACCGCTAGATCCTCTTTCTGTGTAGGTTTCGCCGTAATAACCGTTTTCCCAAGTTGTTTTTCTGTAGGCAAACCCTATTGATCCGGCTAAGTAAAAATCCCATTTAGAATTTGCTTTAAGCAATTGATCAAAATAATACGTGGCTTTAACTCCAACCGGTATTACGGTTGTGCGGTAATAATAGTTACGGTAAGGATAATTTTTATTGCCCCAATAATAATCACGTTGATAAGCATAGTACGTAATAAATGGTGCAAGTGTAAGATTTTTCGCAACATCAAATTCAAAATTAGCATGTATCACCGGAATGTTGTAACCTATATATCCATAATATCCAATGCCTAGACCAACATTTAAAGTATTACCATATTTTTCACCAACTCCTTTATCGTTATTTGTTTGAGATAATATATTAAAACTTATTGTAGATAGTACAAGTGATAGTATAATTATTATTTTTTTCATAATTTATTTATTATTTTTTATGTTGAAGATTAGTTATGTTAAAGTTTAATTTTATTATATCGCTTTTTTGAGTGTATGATTTTTTTATAAGATTCTTAATAACCATAGAATTAATAATATTAATGCAATAACTAAAAGAACATAAATTAAACCACCTAATCCAAAACCACCACCTAAAAGCCCAATAGCCCATAATATTAAAAGTACCAAAATAATTATCCATAATAAGCTATAACCATCATCATTTGAACGAGCTCTATTTAATTTTTTAGAATCAGCGATGTGCTTTTCTAATAAAATGCGTTGATGAAAAATAGTACTAGATTTAGTATTAACTGTGTTATGTGATTTGGCAAATGTTTTATTTTTTTGATTACTTGCTGTTATAACTAAATTGCTTGGTTCAATTTTTTTAGGAGTTACAACATTTGTAGTAATTTGTTCGCTTAATATATTTAAAGCTTTTTTTGGTTCAACGGATTTAACAACTGGTATTTGCTCAATTTTTTTTGACTTTACATCTAATGAGTTACTAGTTGTATTTTTTGCGTGAGCAAAGTAATAGCCTTTATTGTAATGGCGTTTAGTTAATGAGAATTTAGAGTTACATGATGTAAGTAAAAGACTAATTACTAAACAGATTGAGGAATATTTAATTATTTTTTTCATATTTTATTTATATTTTATTTTATTTTTATTTTAATTGATTTTAAAATGATCTTTAACAAAAGCATATTGTTGATTCTCTGTCATTTTATCGGCTTCTTTTACTTCAATTTTAATTTTTTCAAAACGATGATCTTCTTTTAAAACGTTATGTAATTCGGCTTTAGCGTTTGTTGGACCAAACAGTAATACAGATTTATAATTTAAAATTACCGCACCTAATTTTTTATAATAATCAGCTTGTTGGTGTTGCTCTTTATTATGCATTATATGCTCACTTTTGTTTAAACTGCGTTCTTTTTCGTCGTGTGTAAATTTTGAGGCAATAATTTTTGTAGTAGATGAATCGTTTACCAGTTCTATTAAATGCGCAGTTGAATTATCCATCCAAATTCCAATATTATTTTTTGTTTCCATATTATATTTATTTTTTTATATTTTTTTATTATACAAATTTGCTTAGTAAATCCATTCAATATGTTACATTACTTTTTTATTATGTTACATTATTTACATATTTGTTCAGCCTCGGCATTTTTTACTTTTCAGTAAGTTTTTCGAGCTCATCTGCTCTTGAACGAAATGCGATAATATCATCTTTTATTCTTTTAATACTATCCTCATCTAAACGTTTTGTTTTTCCTGAAAATTTATCACGTGCGTTACGTCCTTTGTCAGGTGCAAATAATACTCCTAGTATAATCCCGGTTATAACTCCTATTGATAAGGTGCCAATTACTTTTAATGTTTCTTTTGAATTTTTCATTTTTATTTTTTATAGTAAATTATTACACTACAAAGATGAATTGTGTGTAAATAAAATGTATTATATATTATAAGATATACTTTACATAATTCACATATAAAATTTTATTAAACTTAAATACAAATGATAAATCTCTTAACCTAAATAATTATTGCAACTTTTATAAATATAAAAGTTGCAATAAGTGATACAAATAGTATTGAATAATTTAATAAGTCATAGTAATATGCTTCTTTTGAAACTTACGGACTATGTTTATTATTCTTTAACTAGCTTGCCTGATTCCGTTATTTGGCTATTGTCTACTATTTTATAAAAATAAATTCCTGAAGGAAAATTATTTAATTCAATACTAGTTAATTGCATTGTAATAGACTGTTTCATTACTTCTTTTCCTAAAGCATTATAAATACTTAGTTCAGCCTTATTGTTTTGTGTAACATCATTTAATTGAATGTTAATTGAATTTGTAAAAGGATTAGGATAAAATTTAACCTTATTCGATGTAACATTGTGAGATAGAATTCCTACAGTGCCACAATTAGATGGAATAGCGCCGACCATAGCAGTTGTGCTTAAGGCACCATTAGTTGTAAGCAATCTGCCATCAATTGTTACACCTGTATTAATTGCACCTAACGCACCGTTATTACAAATTATAGTTCCTTTAAAAATAGAATAGTTATTTATACCTACAGCACCTTCAATTTTCCAATACACATTTCTAGCCTGTGCTCCATTTATTAAAATAACTTTTGCGTAAGTACTAGTAGATAGTGCACCGTTTATTTTAATAATAAACACAGCATTGGCATTACCTTGCGCGTTTAAGTATAAAGAGTCTGTAAATACTGTAGCGGCATTTAATAAATAAGTGTGTGGTGTTAAAACTAAACCATTTCCAAATTGAGCAGGATATAATAGTTCAATATCGTGAGTTAATGTATTTATATAATTATAAACTATAGTTAAATCGTTTGCACACTGGGCAGTAGAGCCATCAGGAATAGAATGAATTGTTCCTGTTACTAACATTGGATTGAAACCTGTTGGCGAACCGCTATTGCTCCCAATATCACCGGTAACGGTAGTTATTCCTGAATTGGAAACAGCTCCATTACTTGAAAATAAGGCATAACAACTTGTAGCGCCAAGTACTGGAGCGATTGGTCCGGTTAAAACAGGACTTCCACAACCAATTGGTGTATAGGCTAATACTCCATCTATTGTAACAGCGCCAGTTGTTGAAAGTGCTCTTCCTTCAAGTGTATCACCTGTATTCATATTAATTGCAGCGTTGTTTGCAATAATTGTTCCTCTCATTGTGCTACCTGCAGCAATGCTCACCAAACCCTCCACTTTCCAAAACACATTACATGCTTTTGTACCGTTTATTAATTTAATTTTTGAAGATGCGTTTGCAGAAAGTGGCCCTTGAATTTTAAATATAAAAACTGCGCTAGAATTACCTTGTCCATTTAGTATAAGGTCTAAATTTATTGATGCGGCACTTCCAATAGAATATACACCTGCATTAATGCTTTGACCGTTTCCAAGTAAAGGAGCAGGAAAATTTGTAGGAATTGTACTATTTAACTGATTATAAGCAATCAATAAATCTGTAGCGCATTGTGCACTAGTGCTATTACCATCATTCATTGTGCCATTTACGTTTCCAAATCCAGTGCTTGAACCGTTGTTTGTGCCAACATTGCCTGTTACTTGAGAAATACCTGAGTTAGATACAGCACCATTTGAGGAAAATAGAACAAAATTTGCTGCGGTGCCTAAATTAGGCGCTTGCCCAAAAGTTTTGTTTGAAAAAGTTAAAAGAGTTAGACCTGAAACAATAAGTAGTATTTTTTTCATTTTATGGGATTTTATCGCGAAAACATTTCCGCGAAACAAAGATGCAACTTTTGCTTCAATTAAATTTACATATCTGAACTAATAAGTTACATTATTCACTTATTTATAGAATAACTATATATTTATTTTGCTTTATATTAATATAGTTGTTAAAAGGCTGTCTAAGTATTAGACAGCCTTTTAAAATTTTTATTATGGATATTACTTTTATAGTGAATAACAATTATAATTGTTTTAATCTAAAAACATTGCTCTTGATATTAGTTTGGATATAAATATATTTACTTTTATTATTTTGATATAATATTTAACAACAAGCAGGTATTTTGTTTTTAGGTATCATTTTTATAATTTTTTATTTTTTCATTATAATAAACTCAGTACGTCTGTTTTTTTGATGTTCTTCTTCCGTACAATTAGAAGTAGTGGTTCCCTCGCAAGAACAACCGTTTACTGGCTTTGTTTCACCATAACCTTTACCATAAATTCGTTCGGGTTTGTTAATTCTTGATTTTATGTACCAAGCCGATACTTTTGCTCTTTTATCGGATAGAGCTTGATTGTATTCCTTGGTTGCCCTACAGTCAGAATACGAACCTAATTCAACAACCAAACCTGGATATTCATTCATTATTTTTACAATTTTATTCAATTCAATTACTGCATCAGGACGAATATCGGATTTGTCCAGATCAAAATAAACTGTTTCAGCATTTAAATCACCGTTGAAAACAGGTTTCAATTCCAATATTTTACCTAAATCGGCACCCACCTCTATTTTTTTCGCAATTTCTTCTTCTCTATTAAGAAGTATAACATCTGCTTTTACAATAAATTCTTTTTCAAACGTATTAACTAAGGTATTGCCTTCAACATATTTTTCCTTTTCACCGGTTAGTTTGAATTTTTTATCGTTATCAACTAAAAAGGAAAATGCCCCATTGGTATTAGTTGTAACTGTATCTATCATAGTGCCATTATCATAAAGCAATGTTATAAATGTTTTAGCAAGTGGATTTTCATTTTTATCTTTTGCAATACCTTTTATTTTTTTACCTATGTTTAAAGGTTTAAGTAAATCAAATGAATAAATATCATCATCTCCACTCCCACCAACTCTATTTGACGAAAAATACCCTTTATTAGTTGTAGTATTTACAATTGATGCATAATCATCGTATTGAGTATTTAAAGGATAACCTGCATTGTAAGTAGTGCCTATTTTAGAACCATTAATTGGGCAAATAAAAATATCCAGCCCGCCTAATCCAAAACGACCATTAGAAGCGAAAAATAATACTTCATTATTTTCCTCAATAAAAGGAAATAATTCATCGCCTTCTGTATTTATTTTTGCGCCCATATTTTCCGCTTTTCCCCAAACGCCTTTATCGTCTTTTGAAGTTTTATAAATATCGGTTCCACCAAATCCACCCGGCATATCGCTTGCAAAATACATAGTGTTTCCATTTGCTGTTAAGCATGGATGTCCAACTGAATAATCTTTGTTATTAAGATAAAAGGGTTCGGCTTTTGACCATTTACCTGATGTGTTATTTGCAAAAAAAAGTTCAAGTTTAACAACTTTATCTTTTTTAGTAATGTCATAATTGTTTTTGGTATATGCAATATAATTTCCATCGCTGCTAAAACTAGCAGGACCATCATGCATTTTGCCATCTATTTTTTTAGCTAAGACATGTGGTTTTTTTAATTGCCCATCTTCTATTTCAGAAATATAAACGTCTAAATAAGGTTTTCCATTCCAATTTGATTTTCTTGCAATCATCTTAGCATTTGATCTGCTGGAAGTAAATACAATACTGTTTTTATAATAACTTGTTCCAAAATCTTGCGCATCGGTGTTTAAAGTTAAGTGCTCTATTTTGTATTTACCATCATCATTTTTAATGTTAGATATATTGTTTTTATTAGCAACATAGTCCTTTGAACGCAAATCATTTGGCTTAAGTTCTATATATTTATCCATCCATATATTAGATTGATCATATTTTCCATTGCTTTTTAAAATCATAGAGTAGTTAAAATAATCCTCCGATAAATTTCCGTTTGCCATAGTTACCAATTTAGAGTAAGCTATTTCAGATTCGGTATATTTTTCAATGTTAAAATAACTTTTTGCTAATCTACGTTGCCCCTCTGTGGTCAGTTCCTTTGAATGCCTGTAGGATTCAATAGCTTTATCAAATGCGTAAATAAAATAATATTTATCGCCTTTTATTTCTTTATTCGACTTATCAATTGCAAAGGCGTTAATACTAACTGCAATGCATAAGGTAATTGTTGTAATTAATGATTTCATATTTTTTGGTTTTAATATTTTATATTTTTAAAAATGTCTAGGTGTATGTATTTGTTTTTTACTAAAAAATATAAAATCATATCTTAAAACTATTTCATGACTGCCTTGGTTATATTTTCCTGTTCTTAAGCCATAAGACCAATCGTATGAATAACCTAAATAAAGTTGATCTGTCGCGTTAAATCCTATTAAACCACCTAAAGCATCACCTGTTCTATACATTACGCCAAGTAATACTTTTTTCATTATTATAAATGATGCAGTAAAGTCGGCTTGAATGGGTGCTGCTGAAGTAGCTTTAATCAATGTTGTGGGTTTAAAAGCAAGGTTATCGGTAATATTTAATACTGCTCCGGCAATAAAAAAATAATGTCTTTGTTCTGCTCCAACCAAATTTGTTCCATTAACTAAACTTACATTAGAATAATTATTTTGTAATAATCCAGGAGCTGAAATGCCGGCATAAAAACGTTCCCTTGAATAATATAAACCAAATCCAAAATTTGGTAGTGCACGATTAGTAATATTATTTTGGAAAGCGGGGTCACTCTGTTGATCTAATTGAAGTGAACTCAAATTGCCTTGAAATATATTTGCTCCCGCACTTAATCCTAAGGCTAACTTTGATTTTTTATTTAATTTCATCCTGTAAGCAAAATCACCAAATATGGATGTTCTGTTACTTGATCCAATTTTATCATTTAAAACAGATAAGCCCACGCCAAAGTGTTCATTCTTAAACGGCGAATGCATTGTTAAAGATTGAACAACCGGCGCACCTTTAAAATCAACCCATTGGGAGCGGTGAAGCCCGGTTATAGTTAAAGCATCTCTGCTACCCGCGTAACCGGGATTTACCATTAATGTGTTAAACATATAATGTGTGTACATTGGATCTTGTTGAGCTTGTATATTTAAAGCTCCTAAGATTGAGACAATTGCTAGTGTTATCTTTTTAATTCTTTTCATTTTTTGTTTTTTTGATTGATGATGTTTTTAATTTATTTTATCTGTTTAAGTATATAGTTCCTCTATAAACAGGTGTGTCGTTTTTCAAATCAAGGAGATAAAAATAGGTTCCTACAGGTAATTCATCGCCTCCAAACCTTAGTCCTTGAGTAGCTTTGCCATCCCATGTGTTTTTATAAGGACTTGCCTCAAATAATTTGTCTCCCCAACGGTTAAATATAACAAACGTATTATTTGGATAAATATCAATTCCTCTAATAAAAAACACATCGTTAATTCCATCGCCATTTGGAGAGAAACCTTCGGGAATAAAGAAATCATAACATTTAATTACATCAACTAGTACAGTAGAGGGAGTTGAAAAGCAACCATTGTTTGAAACGATTAATGTATATGTACCGGCATCGGTAACTGCTGCAGGAGAGATTACAGGATTTTGAACTGTTGATGAATAGCTATTTGGACCATTCCAACTATAAGTTCCACCAGTAATTGTTTGAGCTATTAAATTTATTGAACCACCCGGGCAAACCGTAGAGTTAATACTTGCAACAGCAACTAGTGTTGTAGATAAAGAAACTGAAACTGAAATAGACGTATCATTAGGAGCACATGCCCCTGTTATAACAACATAATAATTTGACGCAATATCAGAAAGATTTACCGGATTAATAACAAGCGTTGATGTAGTTGCGCCAGAAATATTTCCGCCATTTATTAAATTGGAGCTTCCTTTTCTCCACTGATACGTTAGACCGGCACCAGTTGCGTTTACAACAAAGCTAACTGAATTACCAGGACACGTTATTTGGTTTATAGGTTCTGATATAATATTTGGGTTATTAAGCGTTAAAGAAACATTTACAGAGGTATCGTTTGGTGCACAAGCCCCAACTATAACTACATTATAGTTTGATGCTACATCTAAATTACTTACAGGATTAAGTGATAAAGTTGCTGTTGTTGCACCGGATATATTTCCCCCGTTAATTAAATTAACGTTTCCTTTTCTCCATTGATAAGTAAGACCTGAACCTGTTGCATTAGTTGTAAAAGTAACCAAGTTGCCAGGACAAGATATTTGATTTGAAGGTTGCGACACAATGTTTACACCACCAATACTTAAAGAAACATTTATTGAAGTATTACTTGGCGCACACGACCCAATAATAACAACATTATAATTTGCAGCTACATCGGCAATATTTGCTGGGCTAATAGTAAGTGTTGCAGTTGTTGCACCAGAAATATTTCCACCATTAATTAAGTTAACAGATCCTTTTCTCCATTGATATGTTAAACCTGAACCACTTGCAATAGCTGAAAAACTTACCGAATTACCAGGACAGGCAGTTTGATTTGATGGTTGTGAAGTAATAGCTGTAGAATTTAGCGTTAAAGAAACATTTGTTGACGTACTGCTTGGTGCGCATCCTCCAGTAACAACGACGTTGTAGTTTGTCGCAACATCAGATATACTTATAGGGTTAATCGTAAGGGTTGCGGTTGTAGCGCCTGAAATATTTCCACCGTTAATTAAGTTTACAGTTCCTTTTCTCCATTGGTAAGACAATCCTGAGCCAGATGCTGCAGATGAAAAACTTACTGAGTTACCTGAACAAGCCGATTGATTTGTTGGTTGTGAGGTTATACTTGATGTTGTACCAATAACTAAAGAAACATTTGTAGAAGTGAAATTAGAGGCGCAACCGCCACTTATTACAACATTATAATTTGAAGAAGCATTACCAATATTCACAGGGTTAATAGTAAGTGTTCCGGTTGTAGCACCTGAAACATTTCCTCCATTAATTAAAGGCACTGCTCCGTTCATCCATTGATAACTGAGTCCGGAGCCGGATGCGCTTACTGAAAAACTTACCGAACTGCCTGCACAGACTGTTTGACTGACTGGTGATGTTGCAACACTAATGGACGATGGAATGGTAACAGTTACTGCAGAAGTGCTTAATGCACCATTTGTTGTTAATGCCCTACCATCAAGAAAAACGCCAGTATTTAAATTCATTGCGGCATTGTTACAAACAATTGTACCTCTAAAAATTGAATTGGAATTTAATGTTACAGCGCCATCTACTTTCCAATATACATTTTTTGATTGAGCGCCATTAATTAAAATAATTTTTGAATTTGCGGTTGTACTTAAAGCACCATTTATTTGTATAATAAATACAGCATTAGAATTACCTTGTGCATTCAAATAAAGCGAATCTGTAAGTGTTACAGCTCCATTTAAAAGGTAAGTGTGCGGAGTAAGAATAAGATTATTTCCGAATTGTGCAGGGTATAATAATAAAATATCATTAGGTAAAGCATTTAGATACGAATAAGCATTAAGTAAATCAGTTGCACATGCGGCAGTAGAAATATCCGGTATTGGGTGAATAGTTCCTACAACAAATAATGGATTATATCCTAATGCCGATCCTAAGTTACTTCCTATATCACCTGTAACATAAGTAATTCCAACATTTGTAACTGCTCCATTAGATGAAAATATACCATAACAAGCCGCAGAAGCTAGTGTTGGGGAAATAGGACCATTAAGAATAGGTACTCCGCAACCTAAGGGTGTATAGCCTAATATTTGACTAACAGTAATTGCGCCATTAGTCGAAAGCGCTCTTCCTTCAAGTGTATCGCCAACACTCATATTAATTGCAGCATTGTTAGCAATAATTGTACCTTTCATACTTGTTCCGGCTCCCAAACTTACTAAGCCTTCAACCTTCCAAAATACGTTACACGCTTTTGTGCCGTTAATTAATTTTACTTTTGAATTAGCACTTGCAGAAAAAGAACCTTGGATTTTAATTATAAAAACAGCACTTGGACTTCCTAAGCCATCTAAAATAAGATTTGAATTTAATGTTGCAGGACTTGAAATTAGATAAATACCCGGAGTAAGAATTTGCCCGCTACCAAGTGCTGGTGCAGGAAATAAAGTTGCCACAGAACTATTAAGTTGATTATATGCTGATAATACATCTATTGCACACAATGCGCTTTGTGGCCCACCCGCATACATATTACCATCAACATTTCCGAATCCACTAATAGCGCCGCTATTAGCGCCTACATGACCAGTAAGACGAGTGAGAAAAGTAGTACCTGAATTTGTTACTGCCCCAACAGAAGAAAAGAGAACAAAATCCGCAGCGGTGCCTAAGGTAGGCGCTTGCCCAAAAATTATTTTTGGAAAGGATAAAAGAGTGACGCTTGTTACAATAAATAATAGTTTTTCATTTTAATTAATTTAAGTCGTGATTATATTTTCACTTTACAAAGGTGAGCTACCTAAAACGTAAATAATTATACAATTCCATAAATAAATTACATTATTTACATATTTTATAATAAATTAAACCACAATTGAAAAGCCTTATCCGATATATCGGATAAGGCTTTTAGTAATAGATTAAATTAAATTAATTATATGTATTATTGATTAAGTAACTTAAATAATTCAGCAAGGTTTGGAGTTAAAATAATTTCTGTTCTTCTGTTTTTCGATTTTCCATCAACACTTGTATTATCTGCAACCGGAAAATATTCAGCTCTGCCGGCAGCTATAATCGTTTTTGGATCTACATTAGAGTCGGCAATTAAAATCCGAACAATAGAGGCAGACCTAGCTGTACTTAAAGACCAATTATCTTCGTATTTACCTTTAACAGGAACATTATCGGTGTGCCCTTCAATCATTATGCTTATATCTTGTGTTGTGTTTAGTACCGATGCTAATTTTTGTAATGCTTCTTTTCCTTTTGGATCAACTACAGCACTTCCCGATTTAAATAATAATTTCTCTTGAAGTGATACATAAAGTCTACCTTCTTTTAATTCTACACTTAACTCATCGGGTTTAAAATTAATTAAAGCGTCTGCTACTGTTTTTTTAAGTTTTGTTAATATATCTTTTTGAGATTGAATAAGTGCTTGCAAATCTTTTAAACGTTTGGCTTGCTCTTCAATTGTCATTTTAGAGTTTTCGATTGTAATTTGTGAACTTGAAGAAAGATTTTGTAAGTTTTTTTGTATTTGTAATTTTTCTTTTTCCAAGTCAGAAACTTTCACATTACAATTATTTAAATTAGAATGTGTACTTGCACTATCGCTTTGCAATACTGATACTTTTTTTTGCTCTTTGTGAAATTTCTTTTTTGAAACACATGATGTAACTAAAATGATAAAACTTAATGTAATAATTGAAATTGTTTTCATATTTTTTTGTTTTTGTATTGGTTAATTTTATTCGATTTAATTATTTTCAGTAATGGTTAGTTCAACTCTACGGTTTAATTGTCTTCCTTCGGGGTTATCACTGCCGTCTTCATTTTTGTTTTTTGCAGTAGGCATTGTTTTACCATACCCTTTAGCTTTCATTCTCTCACTACTAATACCAGATTGTATTAATTTGTCTACAACCGCTTGAGCGCGTTCTTCAGAAAGCTTCTGATTGTAAGCCTCATCTCCTTTGCTATCGGTATGCCCTGATATTTGAACTTTCATATTTGGATTACTTTTCATAAGCATAACCAAATTTTTCAATTCAACATTGGAGAGAGAACGTAATGTTGCTTTATCAAAATCGAAGAAAATATTATTAAGTGTAATTTTTGAACCTACAACAATTGGATTTAAAGAAACAGCTCTTTTTAATTCGTAATAATTTGATTGTTTTGGAATATCAATATTTTCAGAATAGAAAAGATGTTTATCTGCTTGATAAGTGATGTTATAATTTTTACCTGGAGTTAGGATAAAAAGAAATTCGCCTGTTTTACTGTTAGTATGATAAACTCCAACAACATCCCCTGATTCATTATCTGTAGCAGTAATTTCTACATTTTTTGCAGGTTTGCCAGATTCATCATTTACAACACCTCTAATTAAAGTAAGCGGTGTTTCTTTTTTCTCAAGAAAAGTTGCTAAGTATAAATCTTTTTCACCCAAGCCTCCTTCTCTAAATGAAGAAAAATAAGCATTACGACCATTGGGACTTACAGTATAAAATACATCGTCATAAGTTGTATTAATTGGATAACCAACATTTACAGGCTCTGACCAATTTCCGTCAGGTGAAAGTAAACTTGTAAAAATATCAAAACCACCCATTGTGTTGTGTCCGTTTGAACTGAATGATAATGTTACCCCATCAGGATGAATAAATGGAGAATCTTCATCATAAGGCGTATTTATGTTTGGCCCCATATTTTCCGCTTTACCCCAATCACCTTCGGCAGTTAGATTACTCATGTATAAATCTCTACCACCAAAGCCACCGGGTTTGTTGCTTATAAAATAAATAATTTTGCCATTGGCCGAAATAAATGCACTCGGTTCCCAATACTTTGTATTAATATTATCGTTTAATTTTATTGGTGTTCCCCATATATCACCATTTAAAATTGTACTGTATATGTTGCCATCCCCCATATCATCTTTATATATTAAGATGGTTTGCCCATCGGGTGATATGCCAATTGTTGCTTCGTGGTATATGGTATTAATTTTATTACCAATGCCCTTTGCTTTACTCCAACCTGTTTTTGTTTTGGTTGAAACATAAATATCTTCCATATAATTTCCTAATTCATCTTTTTCTCCACCAGTAGATTCAGCTCTGCGTGATGTAAAATATAGGCTGTTTTCGTCGGCCGAAATTACAGGGGAGTAATCAGCGTAAGGAGAATTAACGGTATTACCAAGGTTTTGTATTTTTAATTTTATAGGGTTTGCCACTAACGTTTTTCCGTTATTACACATTTTAATTTTACGATTTGTTTCTTCTAATAAATCTTTATCGGAATTTTTATTTTCTGCCATAACTGCAATAAATTTTTCGTAAGCAAGTATGGCTTTATCAAATTGGTAATCTAAATGATAAGCGTCGCCTAAAAACTTATGCGCGATAAGTGGCGCATCTCTTTCTTTGTAGGAACTTTCTTTATACTTATCTACAGTTGAAGTAACTGCCTTGTTAAAATAAGGAATCGCTTTAACTCTTTCTTTTCGAGAGCTTAAATAACATACTCCGATTTTAAAAGCCAAGTTATTGTTTGTTGGATCTTGTTTATACAGATTTAGAAAAGTAGGTAAGGCATCTAAATAGCCGCCTTTGGAATAAGTTTGAGATTCGTTTTTTGCATCTTGATATACTTTAGAAAATATTTTTTCAGCTTTATCAAAATCTTGTTCAAAATTTTGGGCTTTAAAATTTGAAATGCATAATAAATATAGTGTTGTAAAGATTATGCATTTTGAAGAACGTAAATAAAGAACAACTGATGCTTTACTTTTTTTTTGATTCATTTTAGTTTGGGATTAAAATTTTATGCAACAAAGATGATTTAACGAAAAAAATAATATGTTATATAATTTTATTAATACTTTACATATTTCACACATTATTTAAAACCAAAAAAGTAAGTGTATTTACACTTACTTTTTTAATAATTATTTTTTATACTATACGTATTTTTTTTTCGACTATTGATTTACATTCTATCCATATACCAACATAATTCTTTTTCCATTTTTTTTACGGTAAAAATGCCGGTTATTATTTTTTGTAAGCGAACAAATGAAGTTTCGCTTTTTATAACATAATCGCTCGCTTTATGGTGCATACAATTTATAGCTACATCAATTTTATCTTGAGAAGAGAGCATTATAACCGGAATATTAGAATTCAATTCTTTTATTTTATCTAAGGTATCCATACCATTCATCGCATTTTTTTCAATTCCATCTAAGTGATAATCTAAAATAATTATATCGGGGTTGTGCGATAAATTTTCAATACACGTTTCACCGGTAGCAAAAGTCTCGATACTAAAATCAGAATGATTTAAAAATTCAATCTCTAAGCCTTTTAAAAATAGGGCATCATCATCTACCAAAAAAATGTTTATTGCTTTTGGTTTACTTTCTTTCTGATTTTCGTTATTCATCATTTACTGCTTTTAAATATGTTAAATTCTTCTTCTAATTCTATACAGGCTTGTGCTAAAACGGTTTCAAGTTTTAGAATAATGCCGTGCATGTCTTCGGTTTGTTGTTGTGTACTAGCATACTCTTGAATTTTTTTAGCCATGTTTTCAAAATCGGAATTAATACCTACAATAGAAAATGAAGGAATCATTTTATGAGCCGTAGCTTGCAACGTGGCCCAATCTTTTTCCTGCCAACTTTTTTTTAGTGCAGAAACTAAAGGAGGTGTTTGTTCTAAATAAAGCGAAATCATTTCCATCATTAATTTTGGATTTGATTTTGTTCGGCGTAATAAATACTTTAAATCAATACATTTTATTTTTTTATTTTCAGCACTTTTATTTTCTAATGAGTTTGTTGCAAGTGTTGGTTTTTTTATTAAACTAACAATTTTGCTATATAATACGCGCTCATCTATTGGTTTTGCAATATAATCATTCATACCTGCGGCTTTGCATTTTGCAACGTCTACAGTTGTTACATCGGCAGTTAATGCTACAATAGGAATTTTAGAATTCATTATGTTTCGAATATATTCTGTAGTTTCAAAACCATTCATTACGGGCATTTGTAAGTCCATTAAAATAATATCGTAAGTATTTGCTTCTAATTTTTCAATTGCTATTTTTCCGTTAGCTGCAATGTCGCATCCAAAACCAAATTCATCTAACACAGTTTTCATTAATAATTGATTTAGTGCAATATCTTCAACTACTAATATTTTTGCATTTTTAATTTCGGTTTCTAATTCAACTATTCCATTTTCTAATTCAGCCCGCTCTTTTGTTTTTGAAAAGCTTAATGTAAAACCAAAGGTCGTTCCTTCATTAATTACACTTGTTACACTAATTGTTCCACCTTGAGGTTCTACTAATTGTTTTACTATTGCCAACCCTAAGCCTGTACCGCCGTATAATCTTGATGTATCGCTTGTTGCTTGTTGAAAATCTTCAAAAATAGTTGCTATTTTATTTTCAGCAATACCGATACCTGTATCGGTAACTGTAAATTTTATCGTTACCTTTTCCTCATCTTCGTTTAATAAATTAACGCTTACAGTAATTTTCCCTTTGGTAGTAAATTTTACGGCATTGCTTACTAAATTTAAAATAATTTGGTGTAAACGTACAGGGTCGCCCATTAACACCTCTGGAATTTTAGTATCGTAAACTTTTACTAATTCTAAATTTTTTTCTTGAATTTTTGTTTCAAACAAATGTAACATAGCCGATATGGATGTTGCCATTTTAAAAGGAGTTTGCTCAAATGTCATTTTACCCGCATCTACTTTTGCTAAATCTAAAATATCATTAATTAGTACAATAAGCGCATCTCCACTAACTTTTATAGCGGTTAAATATTCTTTTTGTTTTGCAGATAAATCTGTTTTTAAAACAACTTTGGTAAAACCAATAATCGCGTTCATAGGTGTACGAATTTCATGGCTCATATTCGATAAAAATTGTTGCTTTGCTTTTACCGCGTTTTCGGCTATTTTAGTAGCACTTTCTGCTTTGGCTTTCGCATCTTCTGCAATACCCTTTGCTAATTCGGCAAATACTTTGGCTTCTATTAATTCTTTTTCTATCCTTTTTTGTTCAGTAATATCTCGTGCAACAACAACTGCACCGGCAACATTTCCTCTATCATCTTTATAAACCGAACCATTAAACAATACATCAGTTAGTTTCCCATCCATAATAGTTAAAGGGTAATCTACTACAAAACCATTTTTAAATACTTGTTGGTATCCCTCACGCGCCTTTTCAGGTTCAGTAAAATAATCAAAAAAATTACTCCCAATTAGTTTTTCGCGAGATACGCCTGTTACTTTTACTGTAGCTTGATTCATATCTGTAATTTTTCCGGCAGGGCTAATCGTAAATAAAGGATCTCTACTCGCTTCAATTAAACTTAACGAATATTGTGACGCTAATTTCACTGTGTAATTAAAGGCTTCTAGTTCTTTATTCGCTATCTCTCTTTTTTCTTTTTCTTTATTTTGAAACTCAAGTTCTACATCTGCGATAACTAACTCAGCAGCGCGTTTTTCTTTTTCATTGTTTTGAAATGCAAGTTCAATATTTGCAATAGTTAATTCATTTGCACGTTTTTCTTTTTCGTCATTTTGAAACGCAAGTTCTTCATTAGCAATTCCTAATTCGGCAGCACGTTTTTCTTTTTCATTATTTTGAAATGCTAATTCTTTATTTGCAATAACTAACTCGGCAGCACGTTTTTCTTTTACTTCGTTTTGAAATGCTAATTCTTTATTTGCAATAACTAATTCGGCAGCACGTTTTTCTTTTTCATCATTTTGAAAAGCCAGTTCTTTATTTGCAATTCCTAATTCTGCTGCACGTTTTTCTTTTTCATTATTTTGAAAAGCAAGCTCTTCATTAGCAATTATTAATTCAGCAGCACGTTTTTCTTTTACAACATTTTGAAACGCCAACTCCTTATTCGCAATTACTAATTCGGCAGCACGTTTTTCCTTTTCATCGTTTTGAAATTCAAGTTCTTTATTTACAATACAAAATTCTTCAGCACGTTTTTCCTTTTCATCGTTTTGAAAAGTAAGTTCTTTACTTGCAATTAATAATTCGGCAATAAGAGTATCATTTTCTATTTTTATAGAAGTTAGTTGGTTTTGAGTGTTACTAGCATCAAGTTTATCTGATATTGTTTTTTTTGACATAATCGAAATAATTTAATTTGTTGGGTTACCTACATCTTCAAGCGGACTGCGTTTTTTATCTTTTAAATTTTTAAAATGTGAGGGCGTTAACCCTGTAATTTTTTTAAACTGATTTGATAAATGCGCCACACTACTATAATTAAGTTTGTAAGAAATTTCGGTTAGGTTTAATTCGTCGTACAGTAATAATTCTTTTGCGCGTTCGATTTTATGAACTATAATAAATTGTTGAATAGTAATACCTTTTACTTCCGAAAAAATATTTGAGAGGTAAGTATAATCGTGGTTCAATTTTTCGGCTATGTAATCCGAATAATTTAATTTAGGTGGTTCATCTGTATAGTGAATCATTTCTATAATTACATTTTTTACTTTTTCGATAAGTACAGCCCGCTTATCATCCATTAACTCGAGTCCGGAATTGTGTAAACCTACTTTAAGTTGTTCGCGCTGTGATTCGGAAATATTTTCCATAATATCGATTTCACCTAAATCAACAACGATAAAGTGAAGCCCTAATTTTTTTAGTACATCTTTTACTGCTATTTTGCAGCGGGTACTAACCATATATTTTATGTAAAGTTTCAAAGTGTGTTTGTAAAACATGAAATTAGCCTATTAAAAGCAAAATAACGTTATGTTAATAAAGAAAATAGTTACATAAATCACACATTCTGTAAATACACTTATTACTTTAAAAATTTATAATAGTATTATTTTATTGTACGCAATACAAAATACACCACAACACCAATAGTTACAAATGTTAGTGAAAAAACAGCTATAAATTTCGATATGCGAAATTCTTTTACTATTAATCGAATTGGCTCTGTAATAATTTGGTAAATTACTCTAGATAATTTTTTTAAAGCGCCGTGACCTTTTACTACGTAGTCTGTAGCACCATTTTTAAATGTTTGAATTGCAACAGAAATGTCTTCATTACTGGATAGCATTATTACTTCTGTTTTAGAGTTTTTTTCTTTAATTAGTTTTAAGACCTCTAAACCATTTTGACCATTTAAAAAATAATCTAAAATAACAATATCTGTATCTAGGTTAATTTTCTCTACACAACTTTCTCCATCGTTAAATGTTGTTATTTTTATACTTACCCCAAATTTGTCTTGTAAATAATGTTTTAAATCGGCCACTACTAATTTATTATCGTCTACTATATATAAATTTACACCTTGAGTTTTCATGCGGCAATCCTTTCTTTTAATTAGGTAAACTTTTAATGGTGCAAAGGAATAGTTAATTAAAAATTATTGTTTTACAGTATTTATAGAAAAGGTTATATATTTTACTGTTTTTAAGAATACTTATTTTTTTTCGAAACTAGAAGGGGATTTGGCGTAATTGAGATAATCATTACATTTTTCACAATAAAAATTTCGAAAATTCTCATAATCAAAAGCTTGAAAGCTAATGTTGCACGGACCTATAAACATAGGACACCAGTTATCTTTACCAATTATGTCATAAATTTGCTTTAAAAATTCGTAATAATCTTCATTACCTGTTTCTTCATAGTTTTGATAAGTTGTTTTTGCCAAAATTCTTAAACCTTCTGGATTGTTTTTCTTTTGTTCGAATTCAGGTAGTAACAATTCAACTACCCATTCAGATTTAGAATGGTATAAATAATAAGCCGCAAGTTTGTTAAGTTCATCAGTAGTTAGTTTTTTATCTTTAAAATAAAAGTGTATTTGATTTAAACAATTAAAAACTAACGACTTTTTCCCTTCAGTTTGTTCCATAATAGGTAGCCTGCATGTTTTAAACCAAAAATTTAGTGCAAGTTTTTCTGCCAACTCTTTTTCTTCTTGAGTTTTTGCATAACGCATAAGTTCACTAATGTATCCATCTTGTTGTGTTTCGTCAATTTTTACATTCATTTGCTTACCATATTGTTGAATAAGGTTAAGCATGTTGTAATTTATAAAAAACGATTTTTCCTTTCTATTATACAATGAAACAAATTCTTCATATAACTCACTTGCCCATGCAATATTTTCCTGCTGAACGCCAAGCAATTGAATTTTGTACTTAAGTTTAACGAGGTTATATTTATTAAAAATCTCTTCTTTTCCAATATCAAAATTTTTAAAAAATTCGGGTTTTATTATACTTGTTTTAATTTTATTATAAGCAATCTCCATAAAAAAACGTAGTGAGTCTGTTTGCTTTAAAATACTGTCCTTATTACGGTTGGCAGCTACCAATGAAATTATTATTTTCTTTTTATTTTTTGTTTTTTCAAGAAGATATCTTTCAATATTTTTATCGGTTATAATTTCTTTAGCGTGTATTCTTATTTTAGCAACTCTTTGTTTTGTTAAGTAGTTTTCAATCTTTTTTTGTTTTAAAGTATCTTCTAATTTTATTTTTATTTTTTCGTGAGTTAAATTTTTATAGTCGGCTAAATCCTTATTTTCTTGAATCTGTTTTTCAAAAAGATTCCAATTTTCTTCAGAATAAATTAATTTGGTTAGTTTTTCTTTTTGGTTTGCAGAAATTGCATTTGCGATATTATGTGCCCGTTGTTCTTGCAAGCGTTTATTTAGGCTTTCTAAGCCCTCAACAGACGAAAACGCTTTTATTTCAATGGTGTCTACCATAAAGTCTTCGCTCAATAAAGAATCTGTAATTGGCTTTATATCTGACAACTCATAGTCTGTTTTATTTTTTTCAAATTGTATTAAAAACGAAATGTTTTTATAGTCTTTATGTACTTCAGAATTGTTTGATAAACTATCGTGTTTAAATTGTAAAGTATAAAATCGTTCTAATGTATCACCACAAAATGAAGAAAAATGCATTACGCGACATACCTTTTTTTTCTGAATAGTTACTAGATTTACCTCATAAAATTCTTTCATATTTTTTGGCAATTTACCAATCTTAATACAGTACTTTTTTATTTTACCCTTTTCAAAATTTTTCTTCACGTCTTTTCTTTTTTTACCTCCGGGTTTAAAGCCCTTTAAAGCTTTATTACGATAAACAGGTTTTAAAACTTTGCCGTTAAAAATACATTGTTTGTTTCTTCTAGATGGCATAGTATAGTAAGTTGGGTTACCACAATCAAAAGCATTATATGTAACAATTTCGGCGGCAAACCCATCTTTACGTTTTTTAAGCATATTAAAAATTGGCTCGGGATTGTATGAATTTAAATATATGGCATCCCCTTTAAACGTAACAGTTGTCATTCCAAATGCAAAACTCGATTTATTTTCAACGCAGCGTTTACAAACACTTGAATCTTTTACCTGTTTTAATTTAAATACGTGTTTGCCTTTATGAATATGTTTTTCAATTTTATCGAAACTATTAATTACTTCTGGTAGTATGAATTTGGAATAAGAAAAAAATTCTTTGTTCTCAATAAATTTATATTTGTAAAGAATGTTTGCAAATTTTTGAACTGCATATATACGGGCGGTTTTTTGATCTGCCCATACAGCAATGCCGGTTGAATTATAATCGGGAGTAATAATATTTTTATAGTGCCCCGGTGAATGGACCCACATAGTAACTAAATCGGCAGCGGTTTCGTCGTAAGTGCTGTTTGTATGAATTTTTCCTTTTTTATCTTTTACGGGTGTATTAATTAAAGTAAAAGCTACATTTTCACCCACCAAATAATTAATTGCGCCAAAGTGTTCGGCGCGTTTTTGCGGTGTTTCCATTATTTTGTCTTCAGGCTCTATGTGGCTTAACTCACCTTTATTATATAAATAGTTTGAATGAAATTTGGCGGCAATATATAAAATAGAATCATTAAATAAAGTTTTAAGAGTATGTTGTACCCTTACTTCGTCAATTTTTTCCTTTATTAGATGTTCTAGTAATTTTTCGTTTAGTTGATATATTGAAATCTTGTCGCTGGGATTTTGCGCAGGTATAAAAAAACCACCAAACACAAATAGAGCAACAACTATTTTTTTTAATTTATTTGGAATAATTTTTTTTGTCTTAAAAAAAAACATACATAGCATCTTATCAAAATTAATACTTTTTGTTATATGAAGAATTACAATGTATACAAATTTTACGTAATACTTTTATTACATTAGTAATTTAATTGAGATGCCACTGATAGACTATTTATCTACTATTACATCTATTTCTAAAGATTTAGAATTAGAAATAAATTCCATATCTAAAAAAGTAAATTTTTTTAAAAGGTGAAATTATTTTAAATATTAACGAACGTTCGGATAATTTATATTTTATTGAAAAAGGATTATTATGCGGTTATTATTTTAAAGATGGTAAAGAAATTACGAATTGGTTTGCCCAAGAAACACTTAGCAGAATTCGTTCAGAGATATAAATAGTAGTTATTATTTTCTCTTTTTGATATTTGTCAAAAATTTTCTTAAAGTTACATCATACTTTTGACCTCATAAATTAAAACTAATAGTATGAATCAAAAACCGTCAAATGCTTTTATAGGCGCATCATGGGTTGCTTTAGTAGCAGGCGCTATTTCTTATAACGTAGGTTTGTGGAATGCAAATATGTATCTTAACGAAAAAGGATATTATTTTACAGTATTAATGTATGGCCTTTATTCGGCAGTTTCTCTTCAAAAAGCAGTAAGAGATGATTTGGATGGTATTCCGGTAACTACTATATATTATGGTATAAGTTGGTTCTCTACACTTCTTTCTATTTTATTATTGGTAATAGGTTTGTGGAATGCAGATATAACCAGAAGCGAAAAAGGATTTTATGGCATGTCGTTTACATTAAGTTTATTTGCAGCCGTTGCTGTTCAAAAAAATATCCGCGATAGCTTAAGGGTAAAAAAGGAGATTGAAAAAAATAATGAAGAGAAATTATAAGTGTATAAAACTATTTAACGAGTAAGTTTTAAGTATAAAACAAAAATATTATAATTGTATATAGATTATAAATTTAAAGTTACATGCAAAAACCACTTGTGAATAAAAAATATCTTTTAGAAAAATTTCAAGGAAAGGGAGGATGGACATTTGTAAAAATTCCGGAAATTTTGCAAGGTAAAAAAGCGCATTTTGGTTGGGTAAAAGTTAGAGAAAGTGTTGATAGTTTTGAAATTAGAAAATAATACTTAATGCCTGCAGGTAACGGTGGTTTATCTTTGCCTGTTAAAGCTGGAATAAGAAAGAAAATGAAGAAAACAGAAGTGATACGGTCATGTAATAGTATATCCTGATACTGAACTATTAGAAGTGCCTGAAGAAATATTACCTTGTTTACATAATGAACCCAAAGCCTTAATTTTTTTTAATTCACTTATAGAAAGTGAACAGAAATTTTACATTGAATGGATTTATTCTGCAAAAAAGGGAGAAACTAAAATTGATAGATTGGCAAAGACAAATAACAGGCTTTGAAGAAAATGAAATTGTATCATAATGATTAACCATCGGTTATTGTAAATTCAACTCTTCTGTTTTTTGCTAAGTGAACTTCATCTAATTGTTTAAAAATGGGTTTATCAAAACCAAAGCCTTTGTGTGCAATTCTATTTATATCAATTCCTTTAGATACAATATATTTTTTTACGGCCAAGGCTCGGCTTGTTGAAAAATCAACATTCCATTGTGCGCCTGAATAATTTTTACTTGTATGCCCGTTGACTTGTATTTTTATTTTTGGATTGTTTTTCATAACAGCAACAATTTTATTTAATTCGCTGTACGATTCTCGTAATATTTCGGCACTGCTTGAGCGAAAGAATAAGTTATTTATTACTACTGTTTGCCCTTTTGTAATTGGAGTTAAATATAAATCTAAAGTATTTTCTTTATAATTTTCTAAATTAACAACATCCGTGTTTTCGTGTACCGAAAAGAAACTTGCTTTATCAGCAATGATAGAATATTTTTTCCCTTTAGGTAAGGCTATTGTAAATTTTCCGGTAGTAGGATCGGATTTTGAATGCCCTAATATTTTGTCTGAGCCCAATTCGCTATACTGAATAAACGCTTCCATTGGTTTTTTTGTATGAGAATTTAAAACTATACCACTCACTAAAATTACCGGATTTGGTTTAGCCGATTCGGGTTGTTTAAGCATATAAATATCAGAACTACCTTCACTATTAGAAACAATGTATGCGTTTTTACCGGAGGCCGGAATTGTATAATAGGCATCCCACAATTCGGTATTTATTTTTGGTCCTAAGTTTTTTGGCAAACTCCAATTTAGCCAAGAGTCATCTAAGCGCTTTGTCATAAAAATATCATTATTACCAAAACCCGGGTGACCTGCACTAGAAAAATACATAGTTACGCCATCAGCAGCAATAAAAGGACTGTTTTCATCTGCAAAAGTATTTATAGTTTTACCAATATTTTTTGGCTCATTCCAACTACTGTCGGTTTGAATAAAAGATACATAAATATCCTTAAAGCCTTCTGTTTGGTCTCTTTGAATACTTAATAACATTATCCGTCCGTTTGGTGATGAACATATTTCGGTATATTCATGGAGGTTATAATAATTTTTAATATTTATATCTTTAGGAATACTCCATCCACTTGTCGATTTATGCGATATAGAATAACCGGGTTCTTTATATTCGCCATTACTTTTATATTTATTACCAAGTATTAGTGTAGTATTATCGTGGCTTACATTTTGAATAAAGTTATTTGAAACATTGTTTAAAGGTTTGCCTATGTTTTTTGCTAGGCCCCACGAACTATCCTTTGCATTAAATTGAGAATACCAAATATCGTTATCATCTTCGCCACCGGTGTTTCCTTTAAAAGCCGCTCTTGAAAAATAAAGTGTTTTCTCGTCTGCCGAAATTATTGGCGTAATTTCGTTGCCGTAAGTATTAATATTTTTTCCTAAATTTTTTCGTTCGCTAAAACCATTTGGAGTTGCAATTAAATTTATGACTTTGGTTTGTTTTTGATTTACACTAAAAAAATCACTTTGTAAGTCCTGATCAGCGTTAATGTAATAACCAAAATTAAAGCCATAAAAAGCCTCGGCTTTATAAGAATAAGTTAATTTTTTGTTTATGTAAAAATTAAAATTCGTACCTTCTTTTTTTATATCTATCAAGTTTACCTGGCCCTTTTGTTTAATATTAGAAGTTTCAGTCCAATCTTTAATAAAAACATTTTTTCCATTTACATTTTTAAAAAAGCTGTAGTAACCGTTATCACTAATTTTAAAAACAAAATTATTATTAATATCTTTTGCGCCAAAAGAAACACCATAACCATAATCGTTTTTGCCACGCACTAATTTAAATGAAGTGTAAACTGCAAAATCTTCTTTCCAGTTTAAATGGGTAATTTCAAAAATGTAATAAGATTCGTTTTTATTAGTATGAGATAATAACAAGTAACCATTTTCAATTTTTGTATTAAAAGTTTTACTGGCATAAATAAAATTTTTAGCAATTTTTTTATTTTCAAAACCATAGTTAAAACCGAAATCTTTTGCTTTGGTTTGTGAAAAGATAAAAGATTTTAATAAAAAAATTAACACAAAACTTAATACATGTATTTTTGTTGATTGTATTTTCATATTAAATATATTATAAATGATATTAAGTTTAAAATTGACTTATGCCTAATAATAATGCAATAAAACCAAAACAAAAAATAAGTGAGTATAAGCCAATACCGCTGCAAAACATTACTGATTCGTTTGGTTTATGAGGATTAACAAAAACGTACATGTCATCTTTGATTTCATTGAGTTTTATTTTTGCGTTGGATTCCATGTAATTTACTTGCCCGTTAACTAATTCAACTAAGTAAACCTTATTACTTAAATAAGTATCTTCTTTGTAAAGATATTTATAATTGGCAAATATTCCATACGGAGACTTAGCCGCAGATGTTTTTACATGTAACTCTATTTTTTTAGAAGTAACAGTTGCAGGCACTCTATCCCATTTTTTTACTTTAAAATAAATCTTTATCATTTTACAATTCATCCAAAAGCAAACAACGGAAATAAGAATAGAAAATATTAAAGTAAATAATGGCATAAATTAAATTTAGTCTTTTCTTCGATAAAATTTTATTTATTTAAACAGGCGTTTAGTTTTTTATCACAAATAGACTGTAAGTTATTTCTGTTTTTTTCTTGTTAATCAACATTCCAATTAATTGTATCGTTAGTAAATACCTAATACTCGCTGTGTAAATATTTTAAACTTAAAGTCCCTTTACCAAGCAATAATACGCATTGCTTATATTTTTTTGCTTATCGTAATCATAAACTTCCGGTATTATAGTTCTGCCTCCACTATTTGTTACAAAAAAATAATGGTTATTAACTACACTTAAATCATTTTTTGATACACCTTTCTTAAAAATTAAAATAAATATTGCCGTAATTATGTAAAATAAAGCAGAAAACATTAAATAATAATCATTAAAAAAAGCAGTAGTAATTGCTATTATAATTAAAAATGCGCCGATTATGTATTTTTTATCTTTCAAAATTTTATTTTAGTTTAATTACTATTTGTTTTATAGATGTAATATTAAGAGGAAATTCTAAAACAATATGAAGCATTGCCAAAAAAAATAGTGCCAAGTAAGCAGTTTCGTAATTATACCAAAATAAAGCTATTAAACATAGCCACACTAAAACTATGAATGTAAGTTTTGTTTTAGATACATTTTTGTGCCATTTTATAATTGAGGTTTTTGAAAACCAATTTAAATAATGATAGGTATAACAGAAAGCGATAAATATTTGAATTTTAATACCAACAATCGAAAAAAGTGTTTGCTGTCCATTTATGGGTTTATCATAAGTTTCGGTTAAGTATTGTATAAATCTAAAATTACGTGCAGTGGCTATTATTTCGTTTGGTTCTAATGAATTATAAAAAGATAAATGGATAGGGCTAATAAAAATTACAAATGGACAGATTAGTAAAATAATTACACCAATCCATCCGGCTGTATTTTTAGTAGTTAAAGAACCCATTATCATAAATAAAAGTGTGAACAAATACACATGAATAATTGTAGGCAAAAATAAACCAACGAGTATGTATGAAAATAAAACATATTTGGTAATTAATTTCGCTGCAATTAAACTTATAATAAGATATAGTAATAAATGCTGCCATTTTTTTAAATAAATTAAACCTACAGCAAAAAACAATGCCGCTAAAAGAAATACATCTGTAAACCCGTTAATTGAAAGAGAAATACTTTTAAAATAAGGATGATTATTTATTCCAGATAAAAAAGGTAAATGCATTATAACAGGAATAGAAATTAATGCGGTTATACTTATAAAAACCCAAATCCATTTGCGTTCTTTTACAAAATAATTTTTTTCGCTTAACCAATTTATTTCTGTAAGGTAATGTATTGGACCTAAAACAGCATAAGAAAAAAGAAATAGACCAAAAGGCAATATGTACGCTAAAATAAGTGAAAATAATATTAATGCAATATTTAAATTGTCAATTGTTTTTGTTTTCATTTTATCTCTTCTAACAAATATAAATTAATTTTTAGAATATTGGTTCGACTATATTTAAATAATAGTATAATTTTGCAGCATGTTTATATATAATGTAACAATAAATATTTCTAGTGACGTTCATACAGAATGGGTAAGCTGGATGAAAGAACTGCATATGCCAGATGTAATGAAAACAGGTTGTTTTGTAGATTGTCAGTTAGTTAAGGTATTGTATGTAGAAGATGAAGGCCATACTTATTCTGCTCAATACAAATTTTTAGAAATGAGCGATATTGAAATTTATCAGAAAGAGTTTGCGCCAAAATTACAGGCAGAGCATACTGAAAAATTTAAAGATAAATACTCAGCTTTTAGAACGTTGTTACAAATAATGTAATATAATAGAGTGCGGATAAAGTAGATTAGTATAATTAATTATGATTTTTTATTGAAGTACTAAAATTTTATCATACTTTCCACCATTTTGCTCTTATGCCCACAAAAACTCCGTTATCTTTTATTTGAATTGGGTAGGTTTTTAATGCAAAAGCACTTCCTGACGTAGCTTTACCATTTTTTAAATTAAAGGCATAGCGGTGAAGCGGACAAATAATCTCGTTGTTAGGAGAACAAAAACCTTTGCTTAAACTAGCACCGTTGTGCGGACACTTATCTTGTACTGCAAAAAAACCATATGAAGTTCGGGTCACACAAATTTTTTCACCTTTTAAATCAAACACCACAAATTTGTTTGGTTGAATGTAATTTTCTAACTCTACTTGGTTTTCAAATATTTTTATCCAGTGGTGCATTTAGTTTTTAGCTTAAAACTAAAGTACATTAATTTTTAATTCGGCAACTTCTAATTTTTCTTTTTTAATATTAGAATTTTCTAAACTAATTTCTTCGCCTACACTTGCGATAAAAATATTGTTTTGGAGAATATAATCTTTTTGTTCAAGCAATGTTTTAATATTTACAAGTGCTACAACGTAATTATAATCTTGGCTACTGTAATGTTCAAATACTTGCTTAGGTTGTAATTTTTCAATATCCTCTAATTTATTAAAACGGATGTATGCTTTTATTATAACATTATTATTAACTGTATTTTTTTTGCGTTGATGTAATTTTTTAAAACCATATTTATAATCGTACGACAGCGCCGAAATATCAGATAGCACCGCAGCACCTGTTGGATTTCCGCCGGCGCCTCTACCTTTTAAAAATTGTTCGCCGCTAAATTCGCCTTCAACAATTACACCGTTAAATTCGTTATCTACAAAAAACAAAGGGTTGTTTTGATTGATTAATTTTGGTAATACAAAAAGCGAAATCTCGTTTTCACTAACCTGTTTAATTGTGGGGACTAATTTTAGTTTATACTCCTTTTCGCTGGCGTAATTAATATCGTTTTCGTGCAACGTAGTTATACCAACATTTAAAACTTCTTCAGGTTTAGCAAAAACTCCAAAGCCATGTAGTGCAATGATGATTGCTTTGTATTTGGCATCGTAACCCTCTACATCGTTAGTTGGATCGGTTTCGGCAAAACCTTGTTCTTGCGCTTGTTTTAAAGCGGTGGCATAGCTTAGTTTTTCGGCAATAGTTTTGGTTAAAATATAATTGGTGGTGCCATTAAATATGCCCGATACTTTTGCGAGTTGTTCATTATCAAAATATTCTTCTAACGTCCTGATGATTGGTATGCTCCCGCAACTGCTTGCTTCGTATAGCAGCGAAACGTTATACTTATTTTGCAACTCCACTAATTCTTGCAAATGTGTAGCTACCATTTTTTTATTTGCAGTAACAACATGTTTGCCTTTTTGTATAGCATACTTAACAATTTCAAAAGCTTCGGTGGCATCATCAATTAATTCAACTACTAAATTAATTTCGGGATTATCTAAAATTTCATATTTATCAAATGTAAATAATTCATTAGCTAAGCTCCGTTGCTTTGTTTTATCTTTTACAGCAATTTTTGTTATGTTGCTGGTAAAACCTTTGCTGTTGTTTAATACGTGGTACAATCCTTGTCCCACGCAGCCGAAGCCAAATAATCCGATGTTTAATTTTTTTTCCATTTTTTTAAAAGTTGTTTGTTGTTTGATTTTTTAACCATTAGGGCACTAAGTATACAGAGTTACACAAAGATTAAATTCTTTTTAATGTTTCTTCGTGTTCTTCGTGTCCCAATGGTTTGTGTTCTTCATAAAATTCAGTTATTGTTTTTGTTAATTGTTTTGTTTCTAATAAAAAACCATCGTGCCCGTAAAACGAATCTATAATTTTTACTTTGCTGTTTTTAATGTGATGAGATAAATACAATTGCTCTTGTGGCGGAAATAATAAATCGTTGCTAATTCCAATTACCAATGCATTAGCAGTTATAGTGTTTAAAGCATTTTCTATCGAGGTTCTGTTTCTTCCAACGTTGTGAGAATCCATTGCATTTAAAAGCGATATATACGAATACGCGTTAAACCGTTTTACTAATTTTTCGCCTTGATAACGTTGATAACTGGCAGCATTAAATTCATTTGTTTTTGAATTGTCTTTTTCTTTTTGAGTAATGTTGTAGGGTTCGTAATTACGGTAACTTAACAGTGCTATGCTGCGTGCAGCAGCCAAGCCTTTTTCACCGCCATTGTCGGCATTTGAATAATAGGTTCTATCTGCTTTAATTGCAAGGCGCTGGCTTTCGTTAAAGGCAATTCCCCAAGGCGAATGTTTGGCATTGGTTGCAATTAAAATTGTGTTTACAAAAAGTTGAGGATTTAAAATATTCCATTCTAAAACTTGTTGAGCACCCTGCGAACCGCCAATAATGGTATTTATTTTTTGGATGTTTAAATGTTGGCGCAACAATTCGTGTGCTGCAACCATATCGCGCGTTGTGATGTTTGGAAAATGACTGTGCCATTTTTGTCCAGTATAATTATTTATACTTAACGGCCCTGTACTGCCATAGCAAGAACCTAAATTATTGGCGCATACAATAAAATAATCGTTTGGGTTAAACAAATCGTTGTTGCCAAACAATCCGGACCACCATTCAAATACATCACTATTAGCGGTAAGTGCATGGCACACCCAAATCACGTTATCTTTTTTTACATTTAATTTGCCATAAGTATTATAAGCTATTTGTAAATCGGGTAAGTGTTCGCCACTTTCTAATGCAAACGCTTCATTACAATTATATAGTTTTGCTTCCATTTTTATAAATCATTTTTTTAATACTGAGGCTTTGAGTTTTTGAGGAAACGGCACGTTAAATATTTTTTTCTTCGTTAACTCTGTTTTTTTGGTTTTTCTGTGTTATTTTTTTTAATTTTTACCGATGTAATTATTTTTTACTAATTGTTGTTTTTCGTTATTACTTAATAAATTTAAGGGGCTAACTAAACGAATAACTTTTTCTACCCCAATGTAATAAGGCAAATGCCCACCTTTTACTTTTTGTGCATAGTCTGCTTCAAATTTTAAAGAATCTATAAAATCAATATCTATTAATAAATTTTTGTTTTGAGTTTGGATGTTATTATTTTTCATTTTTTTAATTTTTAGTAGTAAGTTTTTTAAATTATTTATATAGACTTTACAGATTTTTTTACAAAAATTGGGATGCACCTATTAGGTTTTACAGCAACAAAAACAATACGTTTAAGAAATGCTTAGCAAATACAGCAGCAGCAACACATAAAATGCGAAGTGGTAAAGAAATTTAAACTAAAAATAATAGGTTGAGTGATTTGCGATTTGTTTGAATTTTTGTGTTTCATTTTTTTCTTTTTTTAATTTATTTTTCCTCTTACTCTCATCAGAGGTAGGATTTAGCACCGGTTTTCCAATATCGTTTTACAGATACTTTTAGTTGGTTGCCTGCGAGTCAGTGAGCCTATTCTCTCGTCGCATCTTAATAAATTAAAACACACAAACTGTGATTTAATCGTACGCAAATTTAAAGAAATAAATTTTATTAATCCAAATAATTTTAAAAATAATTTTTTTGTAGGTTTGATATTACTTACAAAGCGAAAATAACAGTTTGCATTTTAAGATTAAGCAGCTGTAATTAATTTCTTTCTTAAAATAGAAATTTTATCGGTTATGTCTTTAATAGATTCAAGAGTGTATTTTAAATTTTTTTCATTTGCTTTATATGAAAATTGCAACGATTTTAAATCTACAATTAAAAACTGTGAAGATTCATCTAGGTTAGAGGCTTCTAACATAATTATTAAATTTTTTAAAGATTCCTTTTGATTTAAAACAGCTTTAACTAAACTTTCCGTTCCTAATTCTTTAGCAAAGCAACAACCTATGTACAAGCCTTCAATCCAACTGCCGGCAAGTATTACCGCCGAAGTAGCTGCTCGTCCATCATTTTTTAAAATTTCATCCGATTTTTTAAAAGCTCCGGTAATAATTTCTAATGTTGAGTCTTTATTACTTTTATTAGCCTCCATTCTGTCAAACATTTTTTGATCAAAAGCTTTACTAACGCCTATGTTAGAAGCTAAAGAGTTTACACATGTTAAAAATAATAAACTCTCTTGGGTTTCTTCAAATGAATTGGCAATACTTAAATCTGAGCCATAAATCCCTAAATTTGCCGCTTTATAAAATTCTATCGTGTACTTTTTATACGATTTCGGATTATTTAATATATCGCCGTTATATTCTATTTTATTCTCTTCTATTAATTTTAAAATTTGTACTCGATCAGGTATGGAGTTAAATACATTTTGAGCATTTAATTTTGTTTCGGTAACAGCTTTTTTATTGCTATCATCTGCTACTACAGTAGAGTCGTCGATTTTATCGCTTCCTCCGCAAGAAGTTAAAATAATAACGAATGATAAGAATAGGAATTTGTTAAAAAGCTTTACCATATTAGGATGTAAATATAATATAATTTTTTATTTTTTAACACCATTTTCGTACACAATTCTATTCATTTCTTTGCCGTTTTTGTCGTAAAAAATCCACTCTCCGTCGGGTACACTTTGCACTTTACCTTTTCGACGTTCTTTTATAATACTATAATTACTTACACTTTGCAATTTGGCATTTGTATAATAAGATACGCTTTTACCACTTAATTTACCTTTATTAAAATTTTGTATGCGATTAATTCCTCCGGTTTCATAAAAATAGGTCCATTCGCCATGTTGATGACCTTTGCGATATTTTCCTTTAGTATCAATAAAATTTCCTCTTTCAAACCATTGGGTGTAATTGCCATGTTTAATGCCATTTACATAGCTGCAAACTTCGCGTTGTTGGCTACTTTCGTAATAATAATTCCACTTACCTGATTTTTTGCCTTTAATATTATAATTACCTACATAATTTAATTTTCCGTTGCAATACCAACCTTGCCATAGGTTAATCATTTGATCGTCTTTAAAATTTCCTTCATCCTTTTTAGTGCCGTTTTCGCACCAACTCGTCCACAAACCGTTTGCTTTACCACCAACATAAGGACCTTCCTGTAACTTTTTACCATTTTCAAACCAAGTTGTCCAAATGCCGGTTTTTATACCGTTATCGTAGTCTCCTTGACGCCATTTTTCTCCTCCTTTATAAAAATAGTGCCAGGTAGCGGTTTGTTTATCGTTTAGATAATAACCTTCGCTTTCAATTTTACCGTTGCTGTAATAATATTTCCATTTATCGTCGCGCAAATTATCTTTTAAAGTACCAATCATTTCGGGTTTTCCGTCGGGTGTATAAAATTTCCAAACGCCATTTTTTTTGTTTGCAATAAAAATACCTTCGCTTTTTAGTTTGTGATTAGAAAAATATGAGGAATAATAGCCATTTAAAAGTCCATCTCGATAATTAGCTTCATAATCTAATTCGCCGTTTGCATGAAAAAAGCGCCAAGTACTATCTTGTAAGCCGTTTTTATAACTACCCATTGCTTTAATAATGCCGTTATCGTAATTGGCAGTAATGCTTCCATTACCATTGCTTACCAATTGTTTTCCTCTATTATCCCACAAATCAATTAAATAAAGGGTACTATCTTTATATACTTTAATAAACTTTTTAGTGCCGGTTTCGTAAAATTCTTCCCACTGACCGCAAGGTTTACCGTTACAAAAATTTTGTAGAGCAGCAACTTTTCCCGATTTAAAAAAGCTCTCTACTTTACCATTGCGTTTATCTTTTTCAAAAGTACCTTTACTTTCTAACTTTCCATTTTCGAAAAAATAAATCCATTCACCTTCCTTTTTCCCGTTTACAAAGGGTTCGCTACTTTTAATTTTACCGTTTTCGTAAAAGGAAGTCCAAATGCTATCCGCTAAATTATCAACAAACTTTGTAATTTGAGATAATTTACCCGATTTAAAATAGTAAGTATTAGTGCCATTTTTTTGACCTTTATTGTATCGTTCAATGGCTTTTTTAGCCCCATCTTCGTAGTAAAAAGTCCAAATACTATCTTCTTTCCCTATAAATATGTTGCGTTTACCCGAGTAGTAATAGCCTTTGCAAAGCACATTACCACTTTGGTAATATTCAAAACAGACTCCGTATGGAAATCCCTTGTAATAATCCGTTTCGGATTTTAATTTGGTTTGTTGAGCATCGTAAAACTCTTGCTTTTTTTGGCTGAAAAAGTTGTAAGAGGAAATTAAAATAATTAGAAGTGCCGTTTTACGCATTTTATAAAATTAAATTTTATAACGCTTATAAAAAGATTTGGTTACAGGTTTTGTGAACAATTACGCGGTGGAAAAGTTGATTTATTTCTCTTTAAGAATTTTTTTTAAACGAAGGCTAAAGAAATAACTTCCTTTTTTACTTAGGTGATCGTAATTTGCATAATAATCAACATTATTAAAAATATCATCTTCTAATACAATTACCTCTCCATATTTTAAATAATCATTTTCGCAGTGAGGTTTTTTTGTTAAATTACCATATGACGGCATATATAAAAAATATAATGTAATATGTTTTTTGTCACATAATTTTTGTATGCGATTTAAATAGTATTTTGAATTATGGTTTAGACTTTCTTTTTGAAAAGTAGTATTTGATAGTTTAATACTATCATTAATTTTTTGTTTAACGAGATTTTTAGCTAAAGTTATTTCTTTGTTTTCCCAAAATCCTTTTTCTTTTAGATTATTAAATTCAGAATTGGTTTTTTTAGAAAAAAAACAACCTCGTAAATATTTTAAATTGTATAGCCATTTATTTGATAAATGTTTAAAGACATCTAAATCGGGACTTATAAACCCTTCCGTAATTTGTGAAACCGGTAATAAAAAAGGAGTAAGTGGGTGGGAGTTATTCCCCTCACTTTCTCTAATCTCAACAACTATTTTTGACGGCGTGTGATTTTTTAAATACTCCTCAATAAAATAAGCGTCTAAATTTCTTCCAAATCTACAATAACCCAAATTAAGATAAGTTGTTTTACCGATAGTTGAGTCATTAAATCCATTCATCGTTCTTGAGGAGCCAAATAAAACAACATCAGCATTAAATTGAGAAGGGTGATGATACAACACATCGTATATAAACTCTGTCCGTCCGCTACAATCACCTATTGCATTTTGAAACAAAAATTTTTTGTCGGGCTTAATAAAAAGTATAAAAAGAAATAAGCTACAAATTGTTGCCAAAAAAATGTAGTATGTAAATTTTCTTTTCATTAAAACTGAAAGTAAATAAATGTTGGAGCATTTTCGTAAACAGAAAATAAAAGTATTAATATGATAATTGACATATTAATTGCTAATGTAAATTTACTGGACGATAATCCTTTTTTGCTATACTTAATAATTTCGGCAGCAATGAAAAATAAAAACGGAATAATAAAATAATAATTACCTGTAAAAGTATAATTTACAATTTGATTATTTAAACCATTTGATTGCAATACAAGACTTAAATAATTTATAAAACTATTAAAAGAGTTAGCCCTAAATAAGGTAAATAATAAGGCTACAAATAAAAATACAAAAATTGATTTTATAAATTTTGGAAGTATTATTTTGCATAAAAAATTTTCTACAATATATCCTAAACTATGAAAAAATCCCCAAAGAATAAACGTAAAATTTGCTCCGTGCCACAAACCAGAAATAACGAATGTAATTATGAAATTTAAATTTCGTTTAAGCAATGAGCCTTTATTACCTCCTAATGGTATATAAACATAATCTCTAAACCAAGATGAAAGCGATATATGCCAACGTTTCCAAAATTGTTTTAAACTGGTTGAGAAGTAAGGGAAATGAAAATTTTTTGATAGTTTAAAACCGAGCAACATGCCACAACCTCTTGCAATATCAGTATAACCACTAAAATCGGTATAGATTTGTATAGCAAATGCAAAAATTCCTATAAGTAAATAGATGGAATTATAATCTTGTGGATTAGTGTGTAATTTATCTACAAACAATGCTAAATTATCGGCTATTACAATTTTTTTAAAAAAACCGTATAACATTAAATTTAAGCCGGCATCTAAATAATTTACATTAAATACTTTTTCTTTTTTAAACTGTGGCAATAATTTCTTTGCCCTTTCAATGGGACCAGCTACCATTTGAGGAAAGAAACAAATAAAAGCAAAATAATGTAAGGCGGATTTTTTCGGATTTAATTTTGTTGTTATAAATATCTACAACGTAAGCAATAGATTGAAATGTATAAAAACTGATTCCGACTGGTAAAATTATTTTTAGTGTAATAAAAGAGGGCTGAAACCCAAAATAAATTAGTAAAGTTTCAAACGACTCTGTAAAAAAATTAAAGTATTTAAAAAAACCGAGTGTTATAAGATTAAGAAATATTGATGCAAACAACCACTTTTTCTTTTGTTTTTTATTTTCAGTTGCTTCAATTTTTTTCCCTGATAAAAAATCAATCCCGCTTGTAAAAAACAATAGCAATAAAAATCGCCAATCCCAGCTACCGTAAAAAATGCAACCTGCAATTAATAAAATCCATAATTTTTGATTTTTTAATATACTCCAATAAAGTAAATATACACAACAGAAAAAAAATACAAATATGATAGAATTAAAAATCAAACTATTTTGTTAGTTAACTTTAAATTGTTTTTGTACTTGCTTATTATTAAAGTTTATTAAAATTATATATTCCCCTATTACTAATGTAGATTTACTGATATTAAATATTTGATTTTCAATTATACCCGATGCAATTTCTTTATTATCTATTGATAAAATTTTGTAGTTGAGTTTGTTTTTTTGAAAGAGTCCGAGCGATGTTATTTGAATATTATCTTTATTTATAAAACAACTTATGAAAATCTCTCCAAATTTGTGGTCAGACTTTTTACCGTATACTAATTTACTCTTCGTTTTAGTTATAGATTTTGCAGACAATAATTTACTTGCTTGAATATTTGTATTAGCATTTACAAGCTGTAATGCATTATTTTTAAGTACATCATTATTCGATTCTTTTTTCCAAACTCGAACATAGTCAACTTCAAAAACAACTACACTAGTGTCATTCACGTCAGGGCCTGGTTTAAAAGGACCATTATTACTGGGCACAGCAATGTTTAGCGTTAAATATTTTTCCACATTAAAATTTACATTTGATACCCCAATACATTCTCCATCTAAATAAAATCGCACTTGATGTTTATCCCAATCGCAGGCAATAACGGCATACTCTTCTGTAAAATTATCACGTGTTTTTACCCACCCTCCGTAACTTCTTTTTTGAAATAAGTAACTTATATCATCACATCTATTAGGACAGTGGGTGTCAATATGAATTTGATCTGTTCGTTCGGATTTACACTCCATAATATCAATTTCTTCATTTGGATCACCACCATGTAACCAAAATGCAGGCCAAAAACCTTTCTGTTTTGGCAACTTAAATCTACATTCGAAAAAACCATTCATGTAGGCTTTTTTAGTTTCAATCATTCCAGCTTTATATTCAAATGAGGTTTTATTTAAGCTGTAAAAGTTTTTGCCATTTTTTATAGTATCTTCATCTTTTAGCCAGTCTACCATTTTAGCTGTAATAGGCTTTTTTATGGCTGTTAAACCTAATATACCATTTGCTAAAATATGATTTTCACCATCAGTATAATATTGTTGTTCTTTGTTTGAAAAGATTGATCTAGACCATCCATACCAATATTTCCACTTATCCGTATCTACTTTATTCCCATTAAATTCATCGCCATCAAAATAATTCCAAGTAATAACTGTATCTTTTTTAAATTGCCACATTACTTGTGCGGTTCCTATTATAGATAAAAACAACAAATTGATACATAAAGTTTTTTTAAACATAATTTTTTATTTTTTTCGTTTTAAAAATACACATAATTTTATTAAACACTCCTTGTTTAAACTTATAATAATATTACAATTTTTTAACCAATTTTTTTGTAACCTTTATGCATTAAGGTATTTACATAATAACAGTTGGAACAAACTCAAACTATACAGCCCAAAAAATCTATTTTAAAAAAAACGGTTATGTTTTTTTTATGGTTTTTTGGTGCGCTGTTTTTTTTAATTGGCGTGGCAATTGGTTTAGTATTTATTTACGAAAAAGACGTAAAGGCAATTATTATTAAGGAATTAAATAAAAACTTAAAAGCAGAAGTAGTTATAAACCCCGATGACATTGATATTACAATTATTAAGTCGTTTCCCGATTGTTCTATCGAATTTAAAAATGTATTAATTTACGAGGCTCTTAGTTTTAAAGCAAAAGATACCTTATTATTTACAAAACAGTTAAATCTGTTTTTTAATGCTTCGGATTTGTGGCATAAAAAATACGACATTAAAAAAATTAAACTAAAAGAGTTTTATGTAAATCTAAAATCTTTTAAAAACGGCAAAGAGAATTATATTTTTTGGGATAATTCTTCATCCTCTAAAAACACAAAAAGCGATAGCCTTAATTTTAATTTACAAGATATTCAACTTGTAAGCGGTAAAGTTTTATATACCGATTTTAAAACTAAGTTTAAAAGTAATATTAGAATTAATAAACTACATTTTAATGGAAAATTTAGCGACGAAAATTATACTTTAAATACAACCGGACAATTAGTAATTAATAAAATAACAACAAATAAAAAAAATATTATACAAACAAAAAATTGTAACATTATTTTAGCATTAAATGTTAAGGGTAATAATTACCAAATAAATAAAGCAAGCCTTTGTTTAAATAAAATGCTATTTGAAGTAAATGGTGAATTTAATTTTAAAGATAGTTTGCAGAGTTTAGATTTGGGATACAAAGTTAAAGATTTAGACATAGAATCAGTCTTATCGTTGCTACCCGAAAAACAAAAAGATAGAATTAGTGATTATGATAGCAAAGGAGATTTTTATGCAAATGGAAAAATAAATTACACTAATTTACAATTTTCAACCTTAAGCAACTTTGGTATTAAAAATGCGGAAATTACTTATAAAGCTAAAACAATAACTGCAAAAGATGTAAATATAGAAGGTGTTTTAAATTACTCTCCAAAAAATGCCGAATTAGATTTAAAAAATATTACGGCCACTTTAAATAACGATAAACTAAGTGGCAATTTTTATTTAAAAAATTTTAAAGAGCCCTATATAAGAACCAACATAAATGCAAATGTTGAATTAGAAAATATAGTGGCTTTTTGGCCGATTGATACATTATCAAAATTAAAGGGACAGTTAATTTTAAATGGAAGTGTTGAAGGCATGCTAAGCGATTTAAAAACAAAAATAATCTCGAATGATGTAAAAATAAATTTAAATGCCTCTGTAAAAAATTTACAAGCGCAATTTAAAGGAGAAGAAAAAATTATTGCAATCCAAAATTGTTCAATAACAGCGATAGAAAGAGAAATTATTGTTCAGGATTTAAAATTAACAAAAGGTAGTTCGGACGTTTTAGTAAACGGAAAAATGCCGGGCATATTTAATTATTTACTCGATTCAAAGCAACCGCTAACCATTACAGGTAGCCTTGTAAGTGATAATCTTAACCTAGATGATTTTATTAATACAGGGTTGAACACTGAGCGAAATGAGGTTGCCACAAACCAAAATACAACCTTAATTCCTGCAAACGTACATTTTAAATTAGATGCAACTATTAAAAAATTTAAATTTAAAAAATTTGAGGCTGAAAAAATAACGGGAACTATTGAAATCAAAAATCAAAAAGTATTTGTTAGCGATATGCGCTTTAATACTATGCAAGGCGAGACAGAATTAGATGCTTTTGCCAATAATTCTAATAATAAGTTAGAAGTTGTATTACAAGCTACTTTAAAAAATATAAACGTAAATCATTTATTTACAAATGTAAATAATTTTGGACAAACAACTTTAGAGGATAAAAACATAAAAGGTTTTTTAAATTCTACAATAGATTTTAGTTGTAATTGGAATAATAAATTAGAGCCCGATTATAATTCTTTAACCGCAACATCTGACATAATTATTGAACGTGGCGAATTAATTGATTTTAAACCATTACTCAGTTTATCTAAATTTGTAGATGTTAAGGATTTGCAACGTATAAAATTTTCAACATTAAAAAGCTCAATCGATATAAAAAACAGTACTATTTTTATTCCTAAAACCGAGATAGATAACAGTGCATTAAACATTAGCTTTTGGGGTAAACATAAGTTTAACGATGAAATAGATTATCATATTCAACTATTAATTAGCGAACTACTTTCTAAAAAACGAAAAAATAAAGATGAAGAATTTGGCTCGGTAGAAAATGATAAAGATAATCGCCGTAGTGCTTTTATATTAATGACAGGAACGGTTGATAATCCAATTATTAAATATGATAAAAAAGGATTAAAAGAAAAAATTAAAAATGATATAAAAGAGGAAAAGCACACCTTAAAAGAATTATTAAAAGAAGAATTTGGGCTATTTAAAAAAGATTCTGCCAAAACAAATACTCAGAAAAAAACCAGTAACCAATTTGAAATTCAAAAACCAAAAACTACAACTTCTAAAAAAACACTTGAATTATCAAAGAAAAAAACAGAGGATGAGGATTTTTAATGGAACGCAGATAACACAGATTATTATGAATTATAATGTTTTTTGTGAATTTTGTGTTAAACTTGGTACCTTTGTGGATAAGCAATAAACTTAAATCATTTTAGCAAAATTATATATTTTGTTCATCAGTTTTCTATCGTTAGTTTTAATGTACAATTGTAAAATGAAAAAATTAATATTTCTACTACTAACAGTTTGCAGCTTTGCATTAAAAAGCCAAACATTAAACATACCGTCTCGTTTAGTATCGTATATGACAGGTACACAATTTACCGCTGCCATTGCACCACTAAGTTTTACAGCACGCGAAAATTTAATTTATAACGAATTTATTAAAGGTAACGTTCCTAATTTTTTACGCACACTTTCACCTGTTACATCTACAGCTTTAATTAGCGGCGTTACACAAAGCGTTACCTACTATGTAATAGCCGATTACATTGCTATTGGTAGCGATTTAGATTATTTTCTTTGCCCAATGTCGCCAATGGTGGCTACGAAAATTGCTGATAGTATAGGTTGTACTTTGCCTACACGTAAAATGGTAAACGACGTTTATGCTCAGGCTAATTTAAAATTAGCCCCACTAACAATAGCCGCTAGTGGCACTATGAGTACCGTTCAAGCATTTGCACAACATAATGGTATGGTTGGCACGCAACGTAGTAGTTTTACCAATACCTTAGGCACATTAACCGGTGGCGATAAAAAAGATGTAATTATTTCTAACACAATTTATTCAACGGCTAACCGCGTAATTATATACGGTTGGCATACCGCTGTTGGTAGCCCCATTCAACCTTTAACTAACGTGCATGGCGATACGTATATGGATTACAGCCACGGTATTCGTTTGGTACAAAATGCGGTTATTTATAATGGTGTTGCAACAACTGTAAAAAACATTTTACAATCCTCTACTTTAAATTCTTTGTTAAGTGATGAGGGCTCCATGTCTCAGCCTTATTATCCCTACTATCTAACGGTTGGTAGTTTGGTTACGCCAACATCGTTTGCAGTAATTAATAAGGGCAATAATACTATCGAAATTAAAGTAAAGAACGATATTAATGTTACCCACTATAAAATTTATACAAGTACCAATGGCACAACTTTTAATGCGCCTTTAACACAACTAAAAACAAATTTAATTTTATTGCCAAGTGTTGGACAAATTTGTTACGTAAAAATTGCTGCCTATAATTCAACCTATTCTGTAACTTCAGGTATATCAGAAGTTTTAGCCGCCGTGCCTTGTAATTACCAAGATAGCATTTTAATTGTAAATGGATTTGATAGAGTAGTAACAGGAAATACCTTTGATTTTGTTCGACAACACGGTAGCGCAATAAAAAACTGTAATAAAAATTTTTCTTCAGCAACAAATGAAGCACTGCAAGATGGAATTGTAACTTTAAATACTTATAAAGCCATTGATTGGTTACTTGGAAAAGAAAGCACAGCTAACGAAACATTTAATTATACCGAACAAACTCTAGTTCAAAATTATTTAAAACAAGGCGGTAATTTTTTTACAAGTGGTAGCGAAATTGGCTGGGACTTGGATAACAGCGGTACAACTGCCGATAAAACTTTTTTTAATAATTATTTAAAAGCAAGTTATGTTACTGATGCACCCAATAACCAAGCAAACATTTGGTACAAAACAGTAAACGAAACAACTGCCAGTATTTTTAATTTTAACGATACTACTTTTTTTGATAATGGATTTAACGGAACTTATAATGTAGATTATCCAGATGTTATTACGCCAATTAATGGTGGTGTTGCTACTTTGCTTTACACAAATACAATTAGCGATAAATCCGCCATTTATTTTTCGGGTTTATTTAATGGAGGAATTACAAATGGCAAATTGGTGTACTTTGGTTTCCCTTTCGAAACGATAGTAAATTCTACAAAACGTAGTAGTATGATGAACGATATCTTAAATTTCTTTTTTGTGAGTACCGTGGTTACTGATATTGCAGACCAAAATAAAAAATTAGAAGTTTTAATTTTCCCAAATCCATGTACAAATCTGCTAACTGTTAGTATGGCAGAAAATATATTAAAATTAGAGTTAACAGACGGTAATGGTAAATTAATTTTCGATAAAAACACATATCAAACTACGGAAACATTTGATTTAAGTAAATATCCAACTGGTATTTACTTTTTAAAAGTAGTAAATGAAAAAGGGAGTACTGTAAAAAAGATTAGTGTTGTGCGTTAAAATTAATTATTCCACAATTATTTTTTTAGTGTGTGTTTGTTTATCCGTTATTAAACTTATAAAATACAAGCCCTTCGCAAAGTCTTTTACAGCGATAATTTGATTGGTTTTAGGTTTATTTATTTCGTAAACTACTCTACCTAAATTATCGCGTAAAATTAATTTGATTACAGTTTCGTTTTCCGATTTAAAATTTACAGTAATTAATTCGTTCGACGGATTGGGAAACACATCAAAAAAATTAGCTAAACTGTTTTGTTTTGCTAAGTCTGTTGTTATTCCGCTGGCAATTAAATTTATATTATCTATATACAACACATTACCATAATTCCCTCTGTTTTCAAAGGCTATCATTACTTCGGGTGCGCCAATATACCCACTTAAATAAACAGTATCTGTTCGCCATTGTGTGGCAGTAGGTGTAAAAAAGCCGGTATTGTCGGGGGCTGTAGTTAAACTTGTATTTCCATTTGCATAAATAGTTGTAAAGGTTTGTCCACAATTTGTTGAAATACCAACGGCTAAGGAATCAAAATTAACATTATCATAACGGGCATACGCTACATCAAAGGTTAGCTTTGGATTTAGTACTCCTGTTAAGTTATAGTTTTGTGTTACTAACGCATCTCTCTTACCTAATTCGGCAAAATTATAATTATCAAAAAAACTACTTTCGTTACTTAAGCCAAAACCACCAACGGTTGCGCTTTTTTGCCATACTACAGAATTATTACCCGCATCTATTAACGACCAATTATTAGGCGGAAATACAGTTGGTGAAAAACTTTCGGCTACTGGTAAAATTTGTGAAGTAGTTACATTTATGTATGCTGTTTGTGTTAGCACACTTGTACCATTTATATTGGTTACACTTAACGATACAGGGTACAAACCCGAAACCGAATAGGTTACAATAGGATTCGTAAGACTTGATGTAGCTGGGCTTCCGCCTGTAAATGTCCAGTTCCAACTAGTAGGATTTCCACTGCTTAAATCTGTAAAATTAATTGTGGTATTTGGACAAATAATTTGTTTGTTAACTATAAAATTTGGCGCTGGAGGCATAGATGTATTTATGGGAAGTTCCCACACCCCTCGCCCATAATAGGCTACACGCAACACCGATGCTGATGTACCATTATTAAAAAATAAAAAATCTCTAATATCCGCAATGGTAGGCAGGTTGTAAGTAATGTTTTGCCAATTGCTCATTGTGTTATTGCGGTAATATACTCCTTTTGCGGTGCAGGCGTAAACACTTTCGTTGGTGCTGTATTCATCGTGATATAATCCTAAAATATTTACACCGCCTGTTATTCCGGTATTAAAACTAGTAAAACTTTGCCCTTTATTTGTTGAACGATAAATAGTGTTACCGCACGATAAATAAACAATGTTACTATTTGTAGCAATAGTTGTTAAATGTGCCTCTACGGCTGTAGAAGCTGGAGTTGTGTACGAAGTAAATGTTGGTGTAGTTGCAAACACATTATCGCAACGGTAAATTTTATTATTTATAGAAACTACATAAAGTACAGACGAATCGGCGTAAGATGAATGCAAAGCATTAACCGATGAACTTGTGGCTGAGCCTATTTGCGTCCATGCAGGAGTAGGACTTGTAATACTGTTACATAAATAAATATTTTGCAAAGCGCAAAAGGCCTTGTTATTTATTTTTTTGTTGAATGCTAAATTAATATCATTACTTGCTGCAAAAGGTAAATTATAGCTGTTTTCCGAACCGCTAACTAATCTCCTATTTCCGTTATCGTAATAATAAACGGTATTTGCACTGTTGTACGAAAACAACATTTTGCTTCCCCAATCGCCACCACGGTTTGTAAACCAAGTGGGGCTATTATAATATAACTCCCCATTATCCTGCGTGCCAATACTAATTATATTGCGTTGCAGTTTACTTTGTGCTGCTTGATAAATTTCCGTGGCCTCAATGCCATCAGAGTGTGGTAACCAGTTATTTCCGCCATCTCTACTCAAAAAAAT
>JAYVGH010000009.1:0-17192 GCA_043772435.1 Bacteroidota bacterium | reverse complement strand
TTTGGATTAAAAGAAACAGATAATAAAATCTGCCAATAACTTCTTTGATGAACATTGATGCAGGTCGATAATTTAACAGATAACTCAGATGTTGTTAAACAGGGTTTTAATTGTAATATTCTCATACTACAAATATAATACTTTTTTGATTATCTTGTTAGCGGTTTAGTATAATATTGGCTTGCATTTTGCGGGAGGAGGGGGTAAAATTGTTTTTCATAGTTTATTTAGATTAAAGTAAATATGCCACATTTTTTAACGTTTTTCAAGTGTTTTAATGTTGTTAATTTGTTACCACAAACATAAATTATTTATTTTAATAAAAACGAATGACTTTGTACAATGCGAATTTGAGTTTGTGAAAGTGCGTTTTGAGTTTGTGGGAGAAAAAAAAGTGAAAATTAAATTGTAAAAAAGCTTATCATTAAAATAATCAATACTAAATTAATCAACCTTAATCCCAATCAAAAGCATATCATCTATTTGTTCTATCTTTCCAATCCAGTTTTCTATAAATGTTTCAATTTTTAGTTTTTGTTCGCTTGCAGGCAAATTAGCATTTTGTAATAATAGATTTTTTAACCCCCGTGAGGTAATTTTTTTGTGTTTTGGCCCGCCAAACTGATCAACTACTCCATCTGTTAATGTATAAATAAAATCTCCGCTTTTTAAATCAAATGTTTGAGTAGTAAATGACTGATTTTCTTTTATATGCCTACCAACAGGCATTTTATCGGCTTTAAATTCAATTAATTCATAATTGGCAGTTGGGTCAATTACACTATTTCCCGGAGAAGGTTCCCCATCAATTTTTCTAATAATCCAAACCGGATTATTGGCAGCTGCTAATATCAATTTTTTATTTGCTAAATCAATACAAACAACACTGCAATCCATGCCGTCTTTACCGCCTTCTTCGCTTCCATCTTGTGCCAATGAACGTATAACTCTTTTCCTTACATGGTTTAAAATTTCTGCCGGGTCAGTAATTTTTAACTGATTAATAGCTTCGTTTAAAAAACTAATATTTAACAAGCTCATAAATGCTCCAGGTACACCGTGACCTGTACAATCGCCGGTGATTAATGTAAACACATTATTTTTTGGTGGTGTAGCCCAGTAAAAATCACCACTTACAATATCTTTAGGTTGGTAGTATATAAAATAATTGTTTTTAAATGACGTGTCAAATAATTTATCGCCGGCTAAAATGGCGCGTTGAATCCGTTTTGCGTAATTAATACTATCAACAATTTCTTTTTGTTTTTCTTCAACAATTTCTTTTTGGTGTACAATTTCCGAGGTACGCTCAACTACAGTTTGCTCTAACAATTTACGTTGAGCAACTAATTTACGCGTACGCATATTAGTGTATAAAATTATTACACCAATTAAAATTAAAACATATAACGTATAAGCCCACCAAGTAAGCCACCACGGTGGGTTAACGGTAAAGGTATATTCAATAACCTTGCTCCAAGTGTTTGAAACGCCAACTGTTCTAACTTTAAATGTATAACGTGCTGCGGGTAAGCTGCTGTAAAATACTTTATTTTCAAACGTAGCCGGACTCCAATCTTTATCCAAACCATCTAACATATATTGGTATTGAATTTTTTCGGGCGATGCCCAATCAATGCCACTAAAATTAAATGTAACATGGTTTAAACTACTTGGTAATATTAGGTTTAAAGGATAATTATAAAACGCTTTCACAGTATCAAAATTCATTTTGGCTAAATCTTTTTTTGTTAAGTCGCCAATAATATGATGGTGTTTTTTTTCTTTAGAAATTGCTAAGGCATTAAAATCTACAAAAGTTTGCTCTATCTCAATGTTATTTAATTGTATGCTTGGCGCTTGGTTTTTTAAATTAAAGGTATTTAAATCTAAATGCGAAAGGGCTTTGCCTGTTCCCCACCAGGCACCGTTTTTACTATCAATTAAACAGCTATTGGGGAAAAAGTTATTTGCCTTTAAACCATTTATTGTTGTGTACATATAAAGTTTTGTGCTTTGTGTTGTATCGTCTATTAAACAGCATAATCCTTTTTGTGTGGCAATCCATTTGTTATGTTTTTTATCTTCCATCATGGATTGAACGGAGTTATTTAATAATCCGTTTTTTTCGGAATAGTAAGAAAATTTTGGCAATGAAGAATTTATTTGATTTTTTAATAAAATGGAAATACCGTTATTTTTTGTTCCAAAACCAATGTTGCCTTGCTCATCTACCAACATTGCATTTATTATATTATCGCTTAAACCTTGCGATGTTGAATAATTATAAAATGTATTATCCTTAAATTTACTAGCACCGTCTCCATCCGAACCCAACCATATATTACCTTCATTATCCTGAGTAATGCTAATTATATAATTACCACATAAACCGCTTTCGGATGTATATTTTGTAAATGTGGTTCCATCAAACATACAGGCGCCCGCATCATCAAAGCCAAACCATAAATTGCCCGCTTTGTCGCAATACGAGCTTAATACATAGTCGCTATTTAAACCCTGTTCTGATGTATAATTATAAAATTGCTTACCGTCGTATTTTATTACCCCGTTACCATCAGTACCAAACCATAAATTTCCATTTTTATCTTTAGTAGCTGTTTTAATATTTTTGTTTGGTATACCTTGTGCTTCAGTATAATGAATAAACGAATTACCTGTATATTTTACCAAACCATCGCCATAAGTAGCAAACCACATGTTGTTTTCATTGTCTTCACAAACGGCACGAACGGTGCTATTTCCTAAACCTTCTTTTTGCGAATAGTTTAAAAATAATTTATCGTTGTATTTGCAAACTCCTCCGCCATAGGTTCCAAACCAAATATTTTCAGCATCGTCTTCAAAAATAGTTAATACATTTTTTGCAGTTAAACCTTGTATTTCGCTTAACGTAGTAAATGTTTTACCATCAAATTTTGTTACACCACCACTGTAAGTACCCAACCATATATTACCCGCTTTATCTTGTAACAGGGCAGTAATGCAATTATCTGTTAAACCGTGTTGTTTAGTGTAATTTGTAAATGTTTTGCCGTCAAATTTATTTACACCGCCATCATCTGTTCCAAACCATAAATTTCCTTGTTTGTCCATTATTGAGCATAGCACAATATCATAACTTAAGCCTTCGTTAGAGCCGTAATGTGTAAATGATGTGCCTCCAAACCTGCAAATACCTCCTCCTGTAGTACTAAACCATAACGCACCATTTTTATCCTGTATAATGCTTCTAATACTATTATTACTTAATCCTTGTTTTTCGGAATATTGTATTAAATCTTTTCCATCGTATTTGCAAACCCCACTACCGTTAGTACCCAGCCAAATATTTTTTTGTTTATCTTCAAATATGGAGGTAACCGTGTTATTGGGAAAACCTTCTTCTTCAGTAAAATAAATAAAAGATGTTCCATTAAAATAGCACGCTCCTCCTCCTTCGGTACCAACCCATATATTGCCTTTTTTGTCTTCTAAAATTGATAAGATTGTACCGTTTGATAATCCATTTTTTTCGGTGTAATGCGTAAATGATTTTCCATCGTACTTACTAAGCCCCGAACCGTTAGTGCCAAACCATATATTACCGTTTTTATCTTCTATAATGCTACGAATGTATGATGAACTCATGCCTTGTTCAGCATCTAAATATTGCAAGTAACAGTTTGCCGCATCTTTAAAACGAGGCGCTAACGCAGGTATAGGTTGCGGTTGTTTACATAAAACTTCTTTAGTTTTTAAGGTTATTTTTTGTGGGAGTAAAAAAGTATCTACACCCGGTGTATTAATTGTTAACTTTATTGGGGCTTGGGTAATAATTGGATCGGCTGCTACTACAACATTTGTATTAGTAGCAATTATTAAAGGATTAGATAAAGATATATTTAATGGGCTGCTTGCAGTTACAAGTTTAGCAGTTGCTTGCCTTGCCTCAACAGGTTTTTGAGCAGTTGAAATTGTTAGTGCAGAGTCCGTTGTTTGAGTATCTGTAAGATTATCTTTTGGTGAGTTATTTTTACAACCATACAGAACTAAAAAAACAATAAAAAAATTATAAACTGTATGCCTCACTAAAATATTTATTTACTAAAAGTTTAAGTTACACTAAAAAATTAAATTACCAAAACCGGCTCATTTATATGTTTAACTAATTCCTTTACAATTAAACTCATTTTAGGTTCTTGGGCTTTTGCAATAAGCTGTACCTCTTCGTGGCTAACATTTTGTATACTTCCTTCTACGCCCAAATCAGTTACAATACTAATCCCAAAACAATCCATGCCAGCATGTTTGGCAACAATAACTTCGGGCACTGTACTCATTCCAACCACATCAGCTCCAATTCGCCATACGTAACGGTACTCGGCAGGGGTTTCAAAACAAGGGCCGCTAAGACCTGCATAAACACCTTCGCTAACTTTTATGTTATTTTCTTTAGCGATTTTATTAGCTAAATCAATATATTCTTTTTTATAAGCCTCGCTCATATCCGGAAAACGAGGGCCTAATTCGTTTATGTTTTTACCAATTAAAGGATTGGTTGCAAATAAATTTATATGATCGTTTATAATCATTATTTCTCCAACTTCAAATGCGGGATTCATGCCGCCACTAGCGTTACTAACTATTAAAGTCTTTATGCCTAATTCTTTCATTACCCTTACAGGAAATGTAACTTGTTGCATGGTATAACCTTCGTAAAAATGGAAACGGCCTTGCATAGCCATTACTTTTTTACCTCCTAATTCGCCAAAAATTAATTTACCGTTATGGCCTTCGACCGTACTTTCAGGAAAATTTGGAACCTCATTATATGGAATAGAATATTCGATGTTAATTTCGTTTACTAAGCCACCCAAACCAGTGCCAAGAATAATGCCAAACTGTGGTTTAAAATTATTTGTTTTACTAAGAATACTTTTGGTGGTGAATTTTATTTGCTCTAACATATTTTAAAATTAAATTATTAAACTCTTCTTCTTTATCTTTAAATGTAACTTCTACCGGAAGCACAAAAATGTTCATTAATTTTGCAATATCCCAAACGGAATGATTTTTTAATCGCATAAAATCTTTTTCGGTAGTAACTAAAATTTTATTTCCACCCTCAAGGCTTTGATAGTAGCGCTCAATGTCTTCTAAATCTTTTAAAACATATTCGTGATGATCGCTAAAAGGCAGGTGGCGAACTTCGGCAGCATATTCTTTTAAATAATTTACAAAAGGTGTAGCATTAGCAATACCTGCAAAGGATATAACTTTAAAACGAAATAAATCATTTAATGTATCTATTGTTTGTTTTTTATTGGTAATAGAATATAGTTCGCCATATTTTAAATAACTAAAAAACACCTGTTGATGTGCTTTTGGATTAATATCTTTTAAAATATTTCTAATATCAACCGGTGTAGTTCTTTCGGGTGTTTTACTTACAACTATAACATCTGCTCTTAAAATACCTTTTTTATACTCTCGCAAAGTACCAACGGGCATCATTATATCTTTAAAATATAAATTATTATAATCTGTAACACAAATTGATAAACCGCATTTAATAGCGCGGTGCTGAAAAACATCATCTAATAAAACTATTTTTGGCGGATTATTTTGAGTTAATAATTTTTTAATACCATTTACTCTATTGCTGTCAACAGCAACCTTTACAAGGTATTTTGTTTTATAAATTAATGGTTCATCCCCTATTTCTACAGCGGTGCTATCGTTGGTTGCTATTAAAAACCCGCTGGTTTTGCGTTTATAACCTCTACTTAAGGTGGCTATATTAGATTCTACTGGTAATAACAAATTAATTAAATATTCTACGTGCGGTGTTTTACCGGCGCCACCAACAGCCAAATTTCCTACACCAATGGTATGAACATCAAATCGTGTATGTTTAAAAACATTAAAATCGTACAAGCGATTTCTTACATAGGTTATTAACCCATATAACCAGGCAAAGGGCATTAAAGCTATTTTTAGACCTATATTCAAAAACCTTAAAAATGGCAAAAATAACTGAAACTTAAAAATTAAGTTAAATACATAAATAAAATGCTTACAATACTACTTTTATTTTGCCACAGATTAAATAAATAACACGTATGTAATAAATTAATTATCTGTGAAATTTGCGAAATCTGTGGCTTTTAAATTTTATAATCGTTTTACAAAATCAACATTGCATCGCCATAACTGTAAAAACGATAACCTTCTTTTATCGCTTCTTTATAGGCTTTATCTATTAAATCGTAACCACCAAAGGCACTTACCATCATTAACAAAGTACTTTCGGGCATATGAAAATTAGTAATCATACAGTTTGCCACGCTAAATTCATAAGGGGGGAAGATGAACTTATTTGTCCAACCTACATAAGGGTTTAATTGACCCGTGGTACTTACCGACGACTCAATGGAACGCATTACAGTAGTACCGACAGCACACACTTTTTTCTTTTTATCTTTAGCGGCATTAACAATTTTACAAGTATCGCTAGATATTAAAGCTTCTTCACTTTCCATTTTATGTTTGGTTAAGTCTTCAACCTCTACCGTTCTAAAAGAACCTAAACCAATATGGAGCGTTATTGGCGCAAATTGAACACCTTTAATTTCTAAACGTTTTAATAACTCACGACTAAAGTGTAAACCCGCTGTTGGTGCAGCTACAGCACCCTCATTTTTAGCAAACACAGTTTGATATCGCTCAATATCCTCAGGCTCGCTAGCACGTTTAATGTATTTTGGTAATGGTGTTTCTCCTAAATCGTACAATACTTTTCTAAATTCTTCATAGCTACCATCGTATAAAAAACGTAAAGTACGTCCACGTGATGTAGTGTTATCGATTACTTCAGCTACTAAGCTATCATTTTCGCCAAAATATAATTTATTACCGATACGTATTTTTCGGGCAGGATCAACTAACACATCCCACAGGCGGCTTTCAGCGTTTAATTCACGTAATAAAAATACTTCTATTTTTGCTCCTGTTTTTTCTTTATTACCATACATGCGTGCCGGAAATACTTTTGTATCGTTTAACATCATTACGTCACCTTCTTCAAAATAATTTATAATGTCTTTAAATTTTTTGTGAATAATTTTTCCTGTTGCTCTGTCAATAACCATTAAACGGGCGTCTTCGCGATTTTTAGCCGGATGTTCTGCTACTAATTCCTTAGGCAGATTAAATTTAAACATGGATAACTTCATATAGTTCCTTTTTTAGTTTTAGAGTAAGAAAATAAATTTGGATTTTGGATATGAGTTAGAATAAACTCAGAAAAAACACAAAAATATAATCTTACGGGATTAATTTTGGTGTGTAAAACTAACATTATTTTTTTAATAATAAGCCGTAAAATTTCTTAAAATAATTTTTGATACTCGTCTTTTACAAAATCCATTAACTCTTTAATATAATTTGGACTAAAATCAAATTTTATACCTGCGGTTTTATAAATTTCGGGTATAGATTTTGTGTAGCCTAAAGCCAATGCGTTTTTATATTTATGAATTGTATCACTTGGGTTTTGTTTATAATTTCGCCAAACAGCAATTGCACCTAATTGCGCAAAACCATATTCGATGTAATAAAATGGCACTTCAAATAAATGTAATTGTACTTGCCACTTACGTTTTAAATTAGCTTCCAAACCCTCATAATTTATTACATTGCTGCCAAAAGCTTTTGAAATGGTAAGCCAAGCATCATACCGTTCGTTTAGGGTATGATTTGGGTTTTCATACACCCAGTGCTGAAATTTATCAATAGCTGCAATCCATGGCAGGGTATCCATTACACTTTCTAACTGCTGACGTTTAGCACGCTTTAAATCATTTTCATTGCTAAAAAACACATCCCAATATTCCATACTTATTAGCTCCATGCTCATACTTGCTAATTCGGCTACTTCGCTGGGGGGCGATTTAAAATCAACCAATTCTAAATCAATATCTAAAAACGAGTGAATAGCATGGCCGCCTTCGTGAACCATAGTAGTTAAATCACGATGCAGACCTACGGCATTCATAAAAATAAATGGCACTTCCGTTTCATACAAAGGGTATTGATAACCACCTGGTGCTTTCCCTAAGCGGCTTTCTAAATCTAATCTACCAAGTTTACGCATCGTTAATATGCAATCCCCAAAATAAGCGTCAATTTTATTAAAACAGTTAATAGTTTTATCTATTAGTTCTTGCGCTGTTGCAAAAGGTTTTAAAGGTAATAAACCATCCTCGTCTACTGCTGTATCCCAAGGGCGGTAATCGTCTAAACCAAGTTTTTGTTTTCGCTGCAAATCGTGTTCTTTTATTAAAGGCACAGCGTGCAACTTAACTGCTTCATGAAAATTAAGACAATCCTCTACTGTGTAATCGAAGCGACCTAAGGCTTGATGTTTATAATCTCTGTAGTTTTTAAATCCGGTATTTAATGCTATTTGATGGCGTAATTCAATCAATTTAGAATATAAAACATTAAGCGCTTCTTCATCCTCTGCCCTTCTATTTTGTAATTTAATATATACTTCTTGGCGAACTAAACGGTTTAAATCTTTTAAAAATACAGAAGCTTTCTGCATGGTTATTTTTTCACCATTATACTCAATATTTTGTGCCCCACTAATTTCGCCAAATTGTTGTTCTAATTCCTGAAGTTTAGTATTTAAAGGAATATTTTCTTCACGAAATAAATTAATACTATTTTTTAAATTTCTTAAATAAATATCGTAACCTGTTTTTGTTAATTGATTTACAAACACTGATTCGTTTATTTTTTTGTTTAGCTCATTGCTAATTGGGGCAATATTGGGTTCTATATTTTGAACAAAATCATTAAAGCTATCTCTAAGCTCTACATTGGTTGTTTCGCAGGTCATTTTAATATAACGCCAAGCCATGTTTTCACTTATTACAGCGCCCAGTTCATTGTAATCTTTTAAAAATATTTGTAATTCATTTTCCGAATTGATGGCGCGATTTTGTAAATCTGTAAAATATGGTTGTAATAACTCCCAATTAGTTATTGTAAAATCTTTTTGAATATAGTTACGTATCATAAATTAAATTTTAATAAAGGTATAAAAAAACCCGTCTTAGCAATGCTAAGACGGGTTAAGTGATTTTATAAACTACTAATTAATAATTTTTGTAGTTTGTTTTTGATTGTTAGCTTCTACAGTAACAAAAATTATTTTTTCGTTTTCAGGAACGCTTAAGTAGTATTTAGTTTTATCGGCAACTACTATTTTTTTAGATGTAATAATTTGACCTAAAATATTAGTAACGGTAATTTCTGTTTTAGTAAATACTTCAAAATCTAATTGAACAAATACACCATCAACATCTTTACTAACAAATGCATTGTTGTTGGCTAATGTATTATTGTTAATACCAACAGCCGAACCGGCAATTGCTTGTACTTGAGTATTTGCAGATGAAGAATCGGCACAAATACCATTTGTAGCAATTAATTTAATATTAAAAATGCCTGCGGTATTATAAACATGCGATGTGTTAGCAGTATTAGCTGTAGCACCGTCTCCAAAATTCCATAAATAATTTGATGCATTTATTGAATTATTAGTAAACGAAACAGGTACATTGCTAACTGCAGATACAGTAGTGGCATTCGCGATAAACAAAGCAGTAGGCAAAGGAGTAGTTGCATTTAATACAAACTGAGTATTTGCATTATCGCAAGAACCAACAGTATTAACATCTACTTTATAAGTTCCTTCGGCAACATTTTTTAATGAGTCAAAATTTGCAACGTTGTTACTTACTTTTAAAATAGTGTTGTTATTGTCTTTCCAGGTATAGTTCCAAGGTCCTGCACCTGTGCCTTTAGCAACCAATAAACCATTACCGGTTTTTTTACAAAGCGGGTTAGTAAAGTTAGAAGTTAAACTTGCAGGAGTAACAGTAATTCTTAATTCAAATTGTGGTGTAGTAGCATTTGCAGCTATTGTAGTTGTATAAGCGCCAGTTTTTAAATCATGAGAACTATTAGTTGCGATATTAAATAAACTAACACAAGCGCCTGCTGGTAATTTATTTAAATTAACCGGGTTAATTGAATAAACTCCCGCATAACCTGTTGTTACTAAAATTGGAATAGTTGTTAAACCGTTTAACGTAGGTAAAGCTGATCTTTTTAAAGTAGCGTTATTTAATTTAGCAACAATTCGCGGCGTACTAAGGCTAGTTCCTTCAAATGATAAACAATCACCATTTTCGTAATTGGTAGTATACGCATTACCGAAGGTAAAATAGGCTTGAGTATAGAAACTAACCGGAACAATATTACTTGTTAAACTCAATAAAAAATCATCGAAATAATAACCTCCGGCTGTTGCTGGTCTTAATATAGATGTATTATCGTTCGCTGTTACTTTCCAACTTTCTGCAGGTGATAAATTTCCTGATCCTGTAGCTTGTACAAAAAATGCTTGCCCCATTGGAATTGTAGCTGAACCGCTATAAGAAACAAAACTATCTGTTGTAGGGTCATAAGCTTGTATTGTAGCATTATTAAAGTTACTTCCCGTTATTTGATTTGCAACAATTGGAGAAGGATAAGGATTAGCAACTAAATTCCAGCCATCTTCGGTAGGATTACTGCCGGTTTTAGTTAATGCAATATTTCCAGATGAATTTTTAGTATTTACAGCACCTGTTAATGGAACAGTAATTGCTCCACTTGTTGAACCGGGACTTGTATTACCGAAATAAACATAATATCCCTTTTTAGAATCAATAGTTGATGAATATCCCCCTAAAGCATCTAAGTCAATATATGCAGCAGAATTTGAAGAAGAACCGGCTGCAAGAGTTTCATTATAACCATAAATGGATGCAGATAAACCAGTTCCAACAGTACTACTAGGACAAGTACCACAAACAATTGCAAAGCTTGAGTTCCACCCAGAGAAAGTGTTTCCAGTAACACCACCCGTACATAAATTTATCCATCCCGTTGTTAATGTCGGTCTGAATACTTCTACTGTTGGGTTACCTGTAAAGAAGCCAGTTGCACCTATTTGACCAATTCTCGCTTTGTGACTTGCATCGCTTTTTAATGTTAGATTACCAGTGCCTGCAACTATTGTACCAACCGATGGTGTAATATTACCCCAAACCTCCATAGAATTTCCTAAAGTTACAGTTCTGGAAGCTCTGCTTAAAACAAATTCATCCAAAGCTTTTGTACCTGCATTTGTTGGATCCATAAATAATGAATTATTAATTACACCTGATCCTCCGATTGAAAGTGAGGAAGATTGAGACCCTCCTAAACTACTTGTGTTTGAAAAAGTAATTGCTCCGTTTAATGTTAATTTATTCCCATTTACATTTAAATTGCCTTCTCTTATTATAGTACTTCCTGTTACTGTTAAATCAGTTCCTAAATTGATGTTACCACTGCTTGTTCTATTTATGGTAAGCGTTGAAAGCGTTTTATTTACTCCCCCATTACCAAAATTTATTGTACCTAAGGAACCTGTTCCGCCAATTACAAGCTTAGAGTTTGTACGTGTCATTAATGCGCCTGATCCAGACGCCGTGCCATTTAACGATAAAGATGACCCTCCGGCTGCATTATTCATAATTAAATTTGATGCTAAATTTAAATCGCCGTTTACAGTAACTACACCATTGTTGTGAGTGATATTAGTTCCTGAAATAATTAAATTAAAATAGGATTGCGGGTTGATATTTACCGAAGAAGTTTGAGCATACTCTACAGTAGAACCGGTAGAAAAAGTGATGTTAGCCGTTGGAAAACTGGTATTATGTATTGTTAGTGATGAGTTACTCATAACCCTCATAAATGGCGTACCAGCTCCTCCTAATGTTAAAGCAAATCCGGCAGGTATGTCTAAATTAAAATCATCACCAGTACCGGTTCCGTCTCCAATGTATAGTACTGATCCATTTCCATCAATGTTCCAATTACCTGTTAGTGCGCCACCCGTAGCAAAGGTTACATAATCAAATAAATAATAAGTAATGTTTGCGTCGGTAAAATTTGCGGGGTTAAGTCCTGGCGTTCCAAAAAAGTCCCAGGATGATAGTGATTCGATAGGACCGCCCCCATTATAAAAGTAAATAGGAGTTGCATTTCCAATAATGTTAACATCATCAATTAATGTTGGGTCAAATGATGAATTACCTGCAAAAATAAACCTTATGGAAAAATTTGCAGCTCCCTCAGCCCCTGGTGGTAGGCTGGCGATTGAACCACATAGAGCCCAAGTAGCCGCACTTCCGGGTTGGGTGTAAGAAAAATTAGTCCATCCAGATCCAACATTGTTATTCCATTGTACAGTAACAGAAACTGAACTGCTTGTAAAATTATATTGATTCCAAAACACGTTTATTCCAGTAAAACCAGTAGTTGGAACTGAATTAAATGTTAAAGTATGAGTAGTACCATTAGAATTATTAAAAAGAACTACATTTCCCGGATTACTGCTAACACCTACTCCTGAAGGTTGAGTATCGTCCAAAACAATTTCACTGTAATCAGAAGCAGACCACCCTGTAATGTTTGATACAGTTGGCACACTGCTAGGATCAATTCCAAAGTCTTGAGGAAAGGCTCCGGAAACAGGTGTTTGAGCATTCGAGAAAACACTCACAAAAATTATTGATAATAATAAGTAAATTTTTTTCATAAAATAATGTTTTAAAAATATTAATTGTAAATATAGAACAAAAAAACCAAACATTTTTAAATTTTTAAAAAAAATGACAATTTATTTAAATCGTTATAGATTTTGAGTGTTTTTAAACAATTATATTTGTAATTTTTAGCTATTTTTACGGTTTTATGAAGTGTTTTTTAGTTTTAGTTTTCAATCTGTTTTTTTGCTGCATATTTTCTCAAACTACAGGTGCAATTAAAGGCTTTGTGTATGATAAAGCTAATGGCGAACCGGTACCTTTTAGTAATGTATTTTTAAAAGGTACTACTATTGGTGCCAATACCGATTTAAATGGATTTTTTACCTTTTCGCGCATACCGCCTGCGCAATATACATTGTTAGTAACTAATTTGGATTTTGATACAATAAGTGAAACTATTACTATTAAAGCAGGAGAATTGCTTAGTAAAAAGTTTTTTGCAACTAAAGGTGGCGTAAAATTAAGTGAGGTAGAAATTACTACAACTTCTGCAGAAAAAATTGAAAATACAACTGTTGCTATTCAAAAAATAGACCCAATATTAATAAGTAAATTACCCAGCGTTGGCGAGCCCGATATTGCGCAATATTTGCAAGTGCTACCCGGCGTGGTATTTACCGGAGACCAAGGCGGGCAGCTTTACATTCGTGGCGGATTACCTGTACAAAATAAAGTATTGTTAGATGGATTAATTGTCTACAACCCCTTCCACTCCATTGGTTTATTTTCGGTGTTTGATAATGATATAATGAAAAACGCTGATGTTTACAGTGCAGGTTTTGGGGCTGAATTTGGCGGAAGAACTTCTTCAATTATGGACATTACCACTCGCGATGGAAATAAAAAACGGATGTCGGGTAAAATAAGTGCCAGTACTTTTGGCGCAAAAACAACACTCGAAGGTCCTATTGTAAAATTAAAAGATAGCGGTAATACATCGGCTTCGTTTATTGTTTCAGCAAAACATTCATATCTTCCTCAAACGTCTAAAATACTATACCCTTATGCTAATGCTAACGGTTTACCATTTTATTATACCGATATTTATGCTAAAACGGCTATAAATTCTACCAATGGAAGCAAATTTAGTTTATTTGGTTTTAATTTTAATGATAAAGTAGATTACAGTAATGTTGCCAGTTTTAATTGGAAAAATGTGGGCGTTGGTAGTAATTTTTTATATGTGCCAAACGGCAGTAATTTATTAATTGAAGGGGTTATAGCTTATTCAAATTATAAAATTAATTTTTCAAATCCTTCTTTAGAAACAGATTCTAAAAGCAGTGGCATTAATGGTTTAAATACCGGATTTAACTTTGTGAAATTTATTGGTAAACAAGAAGTAAGATTTGGATTTGAGGGAATTACTACCAATACAAATTTTAAAATTCAAAATTTTGAAGGCGCCGAAATTAGTATTAATCGCCAAACAATTGATGTTGGTAGTTTTGTAAAATATAAGTTTATTGATAATAAACGTCGTGTAATTATTGAGCCAAGTTTTCGTTTACAATATTATGCTACTTTGGGCGTTATATCGCCCGAGCCGCGCATAGCTGTTAAAATAAACGCTACTCCTAAAATTAGATTTAAGGGTGCCGCGGGATTATACAGCCAAACTTTAATGGGTGCAAATAGCGATAGAGATATTGTAAATTTGTTTTATGGGTTTATAAATGCACCTGAAAAAGAAGGAATTTCAAAAACGTATATTGACTATAAAGGCAAACAACAAACTGTTAGTTCATCTGTTCAAAAAGCAACCCATGTGGTTGCGGGTGTTGAATTTGATATTGCGAAATATTTTGATTTAAACATTGAAGTTTATCAGAAATTTTTTGGAACGATTGTAAATGTTAATCGTGATAAAATTTTTAATGATGATGCCACTAATGCTTTTAGACCTGATATTAATAAAAAAGACTTTATAATTGAACAAGGACGTGCACGCGGGTTTGATGTTGTTTTAAAATACGACCGAAAACGCTTTTATTTTTGGGCAGTTTATTCTTTAACCTTTAATGATAGATGGACTAGCAATAGTAATACGGGCACTTTAACTAATTACCCTCCCGGTTTTGATAGAAGACATAATGTAAATTTGGTTTCATCGTATAGTTTTGGTAAAAAGAAAAATTGGGAGTTTAATGCGCGCTGGAATTACGGTTCCGGTTTTCCTTTTACACAAACTCAAGGTTTTATAAATCAGTTTAATGCACAGGGTAATGTAAATTACAACTTTTCATCGGCTAATGGCAATTTAGGGTATATTGCTTCAACCCTTAATGGTGGAAGGTTACCGGATTATCACCGCTTTGATATTGGTATTAAATATAAATACGCTATTAGCGAAAAGTCTACTTTAGAAATTAATGGCGGCGCTACAAATATTTACAATCGCGAAAATATTTTTTATGTTGATAGGTTTACTTTTAGCAGAATTAATCAATTACCAATTATACCAAGCGTAAACATAAGTTTAACTTTTTAAAAGCAACTTTAATTAATTTATCTTATACTATAATTCAAAATGGCTTTTAAAATTTATACAAAAACAGGCGATAAGGGGCAAACATCTTTGTTAGGAGGCACTAAGTTACCAAAGCACCATATTCGTATTGAAGCTTATGGAACAATTGACGAATTAAATTCTCATATTGGTTTAATCCGTGATGTTATTTCAGATAAAGAAAGTATTGATTTACTCGTTTCAATTCAAGACCGTTTATTTACAATAGGTTCTCATTTAGCTGCCGATCCCATAAAAAATAAAATTAAACTTCCTCCTATTTTTGAAGAAGATATTATTGCCTTAGAAAAAACAATTGATAAAATAGATGATATCGTTCCTGAAATTAAATTTTTTGTTTTACCGGGTGGGCACGTTCACGTATCATATTGCCATATAGCGCGCTGTGTATGCCGACGCGCAGAGCGAGCTGTATTGCGTTTAGCGGAAATTGAACTTGTTGAAGAAATTCACTATAAATATTTAAACCGTTTATCCGATTATATATTTATGTTAGGGCGTTTGTTAACTCATCTAAATAAGTCAACCGAAATTGCCTGGAAACCCAAATTATAAAATTTAGGAATTAGTTTGTTTTCAATAAAAAATCCCGATAAAATTTATCGGGATTTTTTTTAAAATTTTTAAAAGATTCGTTTCCTTATCTATATAAACTCACATTACCCTTTTTCTCATATTCTGTACCGTCTTTTCCGGTAGCTTTTATGATGTAAAAATAAGTTCCCGCCGCACATTCTTTTTGTTCTAAATTTTTACCATCCCACGCTATGTTACCTGTGCTGCTTGTTAAATCGTAAACTTTATTGCCCCAACGGTCAAAAATTAATGCAGTTATCTCGGTTAAATTACTTGTTTTTAAAAAGAATACGTCGTTGCTTCCATCACCGTTTGGTGTAAATACATTTGGTATTTCTAACTTACTTGGTATTTCAACTTTTATTACTTTGTAGGTAGAATCTATACAACTTCCTTTTGTACTAACCATCATTACTGTATACGTACCGGGATTTAGGTAAGTAGCATTGGTTGTAATATTTGTGGCTGTAGTGGTTTGTACCGCTCCGTTTCCAAAACTCCACACAGTTGTAATACTTGATGTACCCGTTGCTGTACTTGATGACGAACTTAAGTTACTAAAGTTTACAGTTAAAGGGGCATAACCTGTACTTGCACTCGGGTTAAAATCGGCATTTAAACCTCCGTTTATAACTTGGAATTCGCCGTATTTTGTACAACCTGTGGCTAAATTTTTAATTACAAATCTATAGTCTCCAACTTTATCTACCGTAAATGTTGTGGTTAATACCCCGGTAGGTGTAACCGTCATGCCATTTGGTGGATTTGTAATATTAAAATTAGAAAAACTAGCTGCATTTGAAGTGCCTTGCCCGGGATAATTTGAAATAAAAATACTCCACGAGGATATCGTATTTGTTAATGCAATTTGTATTTGTGCCGCGCTTGTACTTGCCGTTGCCGAACAATCTAAAGTAAAAACAGGCAGGGCTGTCAAAATTGGTGTATTGTTTTGTTCCACTATGTTTATTACTGTATTAGTAATACATCCATTTTGATTATCCTTAACACCAATGCTATACGAACCAATTGCACATGCGCTAAGTGATGATAATGTTGATGTTACAAATGCAGGTGCGGGCGTTGTCCAGGTGTTAGATGGTATAGAGATACTGGTTGATAAAGCTGTATTGGTAAAAGAAATGGTTACACATCTGTTATCGCAAGTAATATAAGAGGGCGAACTTGTACCTAAACCAATATTACGCGGTGGCGAAAAGTTTTGACTAATTTGTAGTGTTAGTGTTGACTTACATTGACTTACTGTGTTTGTTGCTACTACCGTGTAAATAGCATAAGGATTGGGTAAAGCCGTGTTTGTATTTGGTCCTGTACCTACAAATGTACCCGAACTTGCACCTATTGTT
>JAYVGH010000008.1:0-50162 GCA_043772435.1 Bacteroidota bacterium | reverse complement strand
ATCCATGCCTGCGCAAACATAGATAGTTTCATTTTACACCACAGTTCTTCTGGCAATAATTCGTGCATTATTGTATTTTGGGCACGTCATAAAAATTGGCAAACGAAGTTTTAAAATAGGCTAAATAACTTTCAAAAAACAATTCATAAATTTTATTTTTTGTCCTCATAAAATTTCGCATTAAAATCTTTTGTTTTGAAAAGCGTTAGCTGGTTTTAAAGACGATTTTTGCCTATTGCGAAGCGCTTAAATCGTAAGGCTTTAAACAAAATGGATTTTGGTAAAATTTTATGTAGACTTGATTTCTTTTGTTACTTTTCTTCATCAAGGAAGAAAAGTAAAATAACTATATTTGTTTTATGAAGCTGTTTTTTAAACTTTTAGTGTGCTTGTTCATTATTTCTTCAACTCCAATTGAAGCGCAGAATAATGAAATGTTTAAGCAGAAAAGGGAACGTAAAAAGACCTGGAGAAGATGGAGAAGTAAAAAATCGGAATACAATCCATACCTTGAAAAAAGTGCAAAAAATAAGCCCAGTGCCCGAATGGCTAAAGGTGATAAAAAAGAATTAAGGCGGCAAAAACGCAATGCCAGAAAACAAATGCGAAGAAATAAAAAAACATTACATACTTAAGTTTTGTCACTTCGGGTAGCTTTTGCCTGTTTCTTGCAAAAGCGTATCGAGACGGATAAATAAAAGTTCTAGATACGAAAATTTAAAGAAGCAAAATTTTCTATTCGAACTGGCAGACCATAGAATTAGAATAAAAAAATATGAGCGATAATATTAAAATAGAATCAAGCAAAGCCCCAGAACCTGTAGGTTTATACCCGCATGCGCGTAAGGTTGGTAATTTATTATTTTTAAGCGGCGTTGGCCCGCGTGAGCGTGGCACCAAAAAAATACCAGGAGTAGAGTTAGATGCCAGCAACCAAATTATTAGTTACGATATTGCCGCGCAATGCCATAGCGTGTTTAGAAACATAAAATACATTTTAGAAGACAGCGGCAGCAGCTGGCAAAACATAATTGACGTAACCGTTTTTTTAACCAATATGAAAGACGATTTTGCTATCTACAATAAAATTTGGGCTGAGTATTTTAAAGATAATTTACCTTGCCGCACCACCATTGAAATTAATAAACTGCCAACACCTATTGCCATTGAATTGAAGGTGATTGCGGTAGTAAATTAGCAATTTACAAATGTAAGATTATGAGAATTCTAATTCTACTTTTAACCTTTCAAATGATTCTCAATTCATGCTCAAAAAAAAATGAAATAACAGAAACTGAAATTTATGATATTTTGAATGGAATTATTGCAGATGACTCCTTGCATATTACAAAACTTTGTTCAAAGTTAAATAATTTAGCTTTGACACTAGAGCTTGAAAAAAAGTTCAATAGAGAAGACATTGAATTTATTAAAGAACAAAAATTAGCTTATATTAATACCAAACTTAAACCAAATAAACTGAAAAATGGTGTTAAGAATTATTATATAAAATCAAAAGATTTTATCTAAATTGACTCTGTTTTTAACGAAGGAATAGTTTATTATTTTTCTTTTCCCCTAATTTCAAAAGATAGAAAAACTATACTTATTGAAATATCTGAAGACTGCAATGCTATGCTTTGCGGCTTTAGCGGTAAGTTTTTATATGTAAAGAAAAATGACAGATGGATTCTTAAAGAGAAGATTGATTTTATAACAAGTTGACCACTTTAGTATAATTATAAAAACTTTATAAATTAACTACTCAAACTTCTTCAATTCCAATTTCTCCCCATCAAATACGGCATAAGTGTGGTAATTAATCCATTCACCAAGGTTAATGTAAGTGGCTTTGTTATCAACATTTAATGTAAGTGGCAGGTGGCGGTGCCCGAAAATAAAATAATCTACTTTATTAGTTTTTAAATAATCGCGGCAATATAAAAACAGCCATTCGTTTTCTTCTCCTAAAAATTTTTCGTCGCGGTCGCCTGTATTTATGCGGCTGCGTTTACTACTTCGTTTGGCAATGTAAAATGCTAAATTAGGATGTAAACGTGAGTATAGCCATTTGCTAATTGGGCTTGTAAATATTTTTTTTAAAAGTTTGTAGCCACCATCACCCGGACCTAGACCGTCGCCATGGCCTATTAAAAAAACTTTATTATTAAATGTTCTGGTTACAGGTTCATGATGAATTTGGACATTTAATTCTTCTTTAAAATAATCTTTCATCCACAAATCGTGGTTGCCGGTAAAAAAATGGACTGGAATACCGGAATCAGTAATTTCCGCTATTTTACCCAACAAACGTGTTTGACCTTTTGGAATAGTGTATTTGTATTCGTACCAAAAATCAAAAATATCGCCTACCAAATAAATTTCTTCGGCATCGTGTTTAATGGCGTCTAACCATTTACAAACCAGTTTTTCACGGGCTAAACTTATTTCTAAGGTTGGTACACCTAAATGAAAATCGGAAGCAAAATATATTTTTTTAGAGTTCAACAAAATCTTAGTGTTATTTTATTATGCGTTGAATCGTCATTACGAGGGTTTTACCCGAAGTAATCTCAAGCAAGTACGGTTTGAGATTGCTTCGTTCCTCGCAATGACGAGTCGAAAAAATTAAATGTAATAATAACATTAAAATAAATTATTTCTTAAAAAATCTTTCGGTACTAATTTATGAATATTTAGCGTAAAGCGAACTCTGTCCACACCATTAATATTATTGGTTTCTAAGGCAGTTCTAATGTCCTTACTATAATTTATAGGAATATAAATATCAACAATCTCTTTCAATAAAGTAACATTAACACCTACACAATAAAGTAATTTATCTTTGTATAAACTTCTGCTATCTGCAGTGCCAACATCTAAAAATAATTTTATTGGCAACACATATAATCTTGGCGATTTTATATTTACTGCAGCTATCCAATTAGAACTATTGCCGAGCAAGCTATATACCTTAAAAGCACCATCTACATCGGTAAATTGTGCAAAGCCCAAGCCTACAGTTTCGTTACGGGCAATGTGGTTGGTTTCAAATAAATAATCGTCAGAACCACTATATCCACGCATTCTAAAACGGTAGTAGCCTCGCGCATCATCTGTGCCGTATAAAAATGTTCCGGCAAAGGCACGTACATCAAAATAATAATTTTTAGTTAGCGTAATTTTATAATTAAAGGTAGCAGAAACTTTTGCCATATTCTGAGCTTGTTGTATGTTTATAGTTAAGTTATACGGGTCGATTACACGTTTGTTTGTAAGTTGATAAGAGAGTTGGTTAACATATGAAAATTTATTTTTTGCCTCATATATTTTTGTTGCTGTAACTGATTTGTTTGTAACACTTAAGCTATCTACCCAAAGTAAATTGTTAGATATAGTTATGTGTTGGGTAATGGGGCTTGTAGCTTTCTTCTTTTTGATTTCAAAGTTTATATATGGAGCTATTTTGTAAAAATTTAAATAAATATTATTAAAATTTGTGGCGAAATCTATGTTTAATTGTTTCGCGTTAAAATAGTTATACGCAAATGATTTTACCTTAGTGCCAAATGTGATTTGCTGAAAGGCCTTGTGTGGGTATGTATTTATGTTAAACTCTGCAAATCCGGCAGGCGTTAGTGTATTAAATGCAAACATAGGTGCAATATTAAATTCAAAGCGTTTTTGGTATAAAGTATAATTGTGAAAAGCCATACCAAGCAGCAAACCGTTATAAAAGTTTGTACCAGCAATGGGTACGTAATTTAATTGTGCTTTTGCCGGATTTTCAATTTTAGTAATAAAGTTTAATTGCAAAGGTTTTACTTTTTTAAAAATGCCGTGTGCTTTACTAAAATTATTTTTTCGGTTAATGTCGGGCATTTTATCTGCCCCATCTATTTTAAAATAATCTACATCAATACTTGGAAACTCTACTGTTTTTTTACCTTGAAAGCCATTGTACCAAATTAAACCTACGGGTTTATTATTTTTAAATCCTGTAATGTTAATAGGTGTCATACAGTTAGTTTTGTTTTTTACTTTTATTTTAAAACTGCCATCTCCGTTGCGTTTTACATGTTTTAGTTTGTAATCTATTTTATGATTAGATGTAATTAAATTTTGCATGAACCAGTTTAAATCAATGCCGCTAAAGTAACTCAGTGTTTTTGCTAAATCTGTTGGGCTTGGATGTTTAAATTTAAATTGTTCAAAATAAAATTGCATGGCTTTATCCAAAGCTTCTTCGCCCATGTAATCCATTAAATAATCAAATGCAATCGGTGTTTTACTGTATACTATGCTGCCATAATTAAAGCTTGTAAAATCCTGCGACGCAGTATTAATCGGTTGATCCGTTCGCGCTTTCGCACTTAAGAAATAAGCTATTTCTTTTTCTTTATAATAGGGAACTTTATTTAGCCCTAAAAATTTAAAGGTACTATCTTTGCCAACATAATCGCTTAGTTTACGTGTTGGGTATTTTGCTCGCATGTAACGCATTTCATAAAACGAATTTAAGCCTTCGTCCATAGCAGGAAAATCACGTTCGTTACTACCTAAAATACCATAAAACCAATTGTGTCCAACTTCGTGCGCTATGGTTATCTCTAAATCAAATGCGTTTCCCATATCACCAATAACGGTAATATTTGGATATTCCATGCCTCCTCCTGCCATAATAGTTCCATCTAGTGCCGTTACATTGTTGTAAGGATAATCGCCATTTAGGTAGGAATAAAAAATAGTAGATTCATTTACATAAGAAATGGCTTCTTTCCATAATTCAAAATTTTTATTTGTAAAAAATATCCATGTATCTACTATTTTTTTTGTGTTAGGTAATTCTATTTGATCGTGCAATACATTAAAGCGTTTATCGGCAACCCAAGCAAAATCGTGTACCCTAAATTGTTTAAAGCGAATAGTTTTTAATTCTACATCCGATACAGGAAAATGCATTTCATCGGCTTTATAATCTTTAATATCTAATCGATACAAAGTACGCTTTACATTTTCGTTTAAAAATTCGTCTTCTGCTTCGGAGTTAATTCTATCGCCGGTTGCACTTAACAAGTAGTTTTTAGGAAGCGTAATGCTTACATCAAAACTCCCAAACTCACTAAAAAATTCTCCCTGATCTAAATACGGCATTTGATGCCATCCATCATTATCAAACACTGCCGGCTTTGGGTACCATTGGGTAATGAAATAGGCTTGCTCATCGTGCCCCAAACGTGAAAATTTAGCATCTGGAATTTTTACAAAAAAAGGTGTTGTAATTTTTAGAGTATCTAACGATTTTAATGGTTCGTTTAAAATTAATTTACAAATGTCGATGTGCTCTGCGTCAAACTCCCATTTAATTGGTTTACCATTTACTAAAAAATTTAAGCTGTCTATAAAACCTCGCTCTTTAGCTTCAGAAAAATAAAGTTTTGTTTTATTGTGTTGTAATAATTGTTTGGCTAAGGCGGTGCTATTATTTTTATATGCATTTGGCCAAAGATGAAAATAAATATAACTTAATGAAGTAGAAGAATTATTAATGTATTGTATTTCTTCAAAAGCCGATAGTGTATGAGAGGTGTCGTTTAATTTTACGGTAATTTTGTAATTTACTTCCTGTTGAAAGTACGGCTGTTGGGCATTAATTACTAATGAAACGTTAAAAATTAAGAATGAAAGATATATGTAGTGTTTACGGATTTTCAATTTTTTCGCTTCTATTTTTTAACCATTTAAACACAAATGACACCGAGTTTCACAAAGCTTTCTATTATTAAACCATTAAAATTTAATTATTTTGAAGTTATTTCTTTTCCAGCCAAAGCATTTTCAATCGCTTTTTCTAATTCATCTCCACGTAAATTTTTAGCAATTATTTTACCTTCTTTATCTAACAAAAATGTTGCGGGTATGCTAGTAACTCCGTACTGTTTGGCTGGCTGGCAATCCCATTGTTTTAAATCGCTAACTTGTGGCCAAGTCATACCTTCTTTTTTAATCGCATTTACCCAACGCTCTTTTTCTGCATCTAAACTTACTCCATAAATTTCAAAACCTTTATCTTTGTACTTAGCATAAGCCTTAACTACGTTTGGCATTTCTTTTATACAAGGACCACACCAACTCGCCCAAAAATCTACCAAAACTATTTTACCTTTTAATGAAGAAAGCGCAATGTTTGTTCCATCAGGCGATGGCTGATTAATTTCTGGAGCTTCTTGTCCTTGAGTAGTAGCTATCATCTTTGAAACAATGCCATGAAACATAACTACATTGGCATCTAATGGGTATTTTGCATATAATCCTTTATCTAACACCCTGTATACATCGGCATATTTCTCAGGATCCATACCTTGTATGGCCATTAAAGATGAATAGCTAGATGAGTTTTCGATAATTTTTTTGGATAAAATTTTATTTTGTGGCGATACTATAGCTTCGTAAGGAATTTGAAATGTATTACTTAAAGAGTCAACTTGTTTATCTTTTAATTTCTTTTCCTGCACCAACATTTGAAAGGCTTGGTTTAAAGAGTCTAATTGTACTTTATTTTTTTTAGCAATTTCATTAAACTCTAAAAATAATTTTGTTTCCGGGCTGCCTTCAACCTTGTACGAATTTCCTAAATCTTTAACGCTGCCTGTAACTTTTACTTTATCGGTGCTATCTAACACCAACATTGCAAAATTTTGCGCAGATGTTTTTATCCGGTAAAACCCAATTTTAGGTGTATAGTTTGTAAATTCAAAATTACCGTTTTCGTCAATAACAGTGCTATCAATTGTTATAGGTTGCGGATTGGTTAATTTTTCTAAATAAATAGTTTCGCCTTTGGTATCGGTTAAAGTTCCTTTTAATTCGAAGGAACTCGTTTTTTTATCGCCACTGCAAGAGGCTAATAGAGCAATGGTTGAAAGAGAAATGATTATTTTTTGCATAATTATTGTTTTTCTAATGTTTCTTTTACTAATTGATTTAAAATTTTCGGGTCGGCTTTGCCTTTGCTTAATTTCATCGTTTCGCCTACAAACAAGCCTAATAAACTTACTTTACCATTTTTGTACTCTGTAACTTTTTCGGGAAATTTAGATAAAGTTTGAGTTACTAATTCCTGTAATTCGTTGCTATTACTATTCTGTAATAAATCAAGGTCTTTCGCTAATTGCTCAGCTAATTTTGTGGGTTGTTTAATTAATTCTAAAAACAATTGTTGCGCTGCGGAATTACTAATTTTTCCTTCATCAATTAATTTTATAATTTCCGCAATTTTTTTTGCTTCGAAATTAAATTCTGTAATGGTTAATGCACGTTCGTTTAAATAGGATTTAATAGAGCCCATTACCCAATTGGCAGCACTTTTGTAGTTGGATGTGTGTTTAATTAATTCGTTATAATAAGCGGCTACTTCTTTTAAGTCTATTAATTGTGTGGCATCGTAATCGCTTAATTTATACTCGTGGGTATATAATTTAAATAACTCGTTTGGCAGTGTTGGCATTTGAGATTTTACTTCGTTAATGTAAGCTTGAGTTACAAAAACGGGTTGCAAATCGGGTTCAGGAAAGTAGCGGTAATCATTCGCGTTTTCTTTACTTCTTAAAGCAAATGTGCTACCATCATCGGCGTTAAAACTGCGGGTTTCGCCTGCAATTAATTCGCCTGCTTCTATTAGATCTATTTGTCGTTTTATTTCAAAATCAATGGCACGTTGCACATTGCGAAAGGAGTTCATATTTTTTACTTCTACCTTTTTACCAAACTCTGTTGCGCCTTTTAGCATTACCGAAATATTAGCGTCGCAGCGCAAACTTCCCTCTTCCATGTTTCCGTCGCAAATATCGAGGTAACGCACTAATTTGCGCACTTCGGTAAGGTAAGCATAGGCTTGTTCGCCGCTTCTAAAATCAGGTTCGGTAACAATTTCTAAAAGTGGAGTGCCTGCTCTATTTAAATCTACAAAGGTTTCAAAAGGATCAATATCGTGCAAACTTTTACCGGCATCTTCTTCCATGTGGATGCGGGTTAAGTTGACTTTAAAATCTGAACCATCTTTTAATTTTGCCATAATAAACCCGCCATTGCAAATTGGTGTTTTATCTTGTGTAATTTGATAGCCTTTTGGTAAATCGGCATAAAAATAATTTTTGCGGGCAAACTGGTTTTCTTCTCTAATATTGGCATTTACGGCTATGCCTAATTTTACCGCAAATTCAATGGCGCGTTTGTTTACAACCGGTAAAGTACCAGGCATACCTAAGGTTACTACGCTAACATTTGTGTTGGGTAAAGCGCCATATTCGGCCACATCGTTACTGTACATTTTGGTTTTGGTAAGTAATTGTATGTGGCACTCTAAACCAATTACGGTTTCGTATTTATCGTAAACACTCATAAATTTTGTGGTTTAAAGGTAGGGATTTTTTGATAATTGAACATTAAATGGCTTATGATTAACTTTTATGCCGATTTTAGAAAAACCTTGTTAACTTTTATAAATTTTGGTTTTAATGATAAATTTTTTATTTGCACATCGAATTTGAAATAACAGTCGCATTCGCAATCGCCTTTTGAATATAATACAGTCGTATCAGACTTTCCGTTAATTTTTTTGATTATGTATTTTGTTCTTGACGTAATTTTGATTTTAAGAGTATCACTTTTAAACTTTAATTTAATTGTATCTTGATCGCAGCAGTTCAAAAGCATTCCAAAATTTAAGATGTAGGTACTGTCTTTAAATTCTGCTGAAAATATTTTATCTGGGTCTTTACAATCTTCAATACATTCGCTAATTTTTAACTTAATGAGTTTTGGATTATTACTACTTTTTTTTAAAGGACAAAATGAAATCAAAAATAGAACTACTATGAATACTATGACTTTTAACATTTGTTAGTTTTTAATAATTCCCAATACTCAACATTACTAAAGTGCAGCCTTCAACACATTCAATACCTTTTTGTGTTGCCGCCTTATAAAATTCAGGATTTTCGGCACCCGGGTTAAAAATAATGCGTTTTGGATTTAGAGAATAAATATAATCAACAAAATTAGCTTGATTATTTTTGTTGAGGTATAATGTAACGGTATCAATATTTTGAAAGTTTATTTTTTCAACGTTAATATTAATCCCCTCAATTTCGCCAATTTTATTTCCAATTAAAAAAATGGAATGTCCGTGTTTTTTTAAACTTACAGCTGCTTTGTTGCTGTAACGTTCAGGGTTTTCTGAAGCTCCGATTATGAGGGTAGGTTTGTTCATTTATAAAAATATTATGCCCATTGCTGTTTTACGTTATAGTTTTTTAATCCTTTATCTTTTGTAATTAAAATTAAATCTTCGCTAATAGCTTGCGAAATAATTAATCTGTCAAATGGATCTTTATGAATAAAATCAACATTAATAAAAGTGTTTAAATGACTTTCTCCGATTTCCAATATTTCAATATTATTTTGTTTTGATAATTTGTATAAGTCCTCGAAACTCATATTAATTTGTAGTTTTTTAATTTGAAGTTTTATTGCAATTTCCCACAGACTAGCTACACTTAAAAAATAAGGAATTTTAGTGTCTTCAATTTTATTTTTAATAGAAATCGGTAATTTTTTATCACCATTTATAAACCACAAAAATGTATGAGTATCTAAAAGAAACGCCATTACATATAATCTTTAAATAACTCAGTAAGTGGCTCATCAAAATCTTTTGACATTTTTATTTTTCCTTTTGCACACCCAAATTGCCTCTTTTTTAAAACAGCAGATTTTTTGGCTAATTCAGTTGTTTTTTTTGTTTTTAAAAATTCCACAAAGTCCTCTACTTCCTGCCTTAAATGAATAGGTAGCGAATTAATTTCATTTTGTAATTGTATTGTAGTCATTAAGTAAGGTTACGAATTTTTGAGAAGATTTGCAAGTAAAAATAAAACTAAATAACACGTTTTATAACGCGCAAAGTATGCGAATATTTTTTAGAATCTGTATTAAAAATACCATAATGGTCAAAATTATCAATACGCACACAACCACTGGCATGAATAATTTGTTGGTTATCTAATAAAATGCCAACATGAATTATTTTGCCTTCTTCGTTATCAAAAAACGCTAAATCGCCCGCTTGGGCTTCTTCTACAAAATTTAAAGGCTCCCCTAATTCTACTTGCTGATAAGCGTCGCGAGGTAATTTATACCCGTTTATTTTATAAACTAATTGCGTAAAGCCACTACAATCTATACCTAAAGGCGATTTACCTCCCCACAAATAAGGTGCATTTAAAAATAAAAATGCTGTTTGTATAATTTCTTTTTCTGATTTTTTTGCGGTTGCGATTGATGTTGTTCCTTCAAATATAAATTCTAAGTTTTCAATAGCTACATTATTTCCCTTTAAAAATGGTAGGGCAACGCCTAAAGAAATTAAAAAACTAATTTGGGAATATTTACTTTTTATTACCGAAATTAATTCATTTGCATAAACTTTAGGCTGTAATTCTATTTGTTTAAATGTATTTTCGGTAATTTTTTGATGTTGCTTTACGTTTATCCAACACTCATAATTGTCAAAAGCAATTTTAATTTTTAGCCAAGTTTCGGCAACTTCAATAACAGTATAATGTTCGCCAAATAACAATTGGGTAATCATTTCTGAAGTATTACTGGGCTCTTTACGACAAGGCACAACACTTAATAAACAAATACCATATTGCATAATTTTGTAAAATTACAAATTTTATTTGCGTAAAGTTTAATTAATCTTTAAATTGGCAATGTATTATGAGCGAAGAAACCAAAGAGGCTGTTAATAAAATTTTAACCAATTATTTAGAGGAAAATAAACATAGAAAAACCTCTGAACGCTTTGCTATATTGAATGAAATATATTCGCACAATGGGCATTTTGATATTGAGGCATTATATGTGCTAATGAAAAATAAAAAGTACAGAGTAAGCAGGGCCACGCTTTACAACAATATTGAAATTTTATTAGATGCCGGTTTGGTAATTAAACACCAATTTGGTAAAAATATGGCTCAGTTTGAAAAAGCTTATAAATATAAACAGCACGACCATTTAATTTGTACCGATTGTGAAAAAGTATTTGAATTTTGCGACCCACGAATTATACAAATTCAGCGTAGTGCCGAAGAAATGCTTAACTTTAATGTTATTCATCATTCGCTAAATTTTTTTGCAAAATGCCGTATTTTAAAAGAAAATGGTACTTGCGAACATTTAAAAAACTAATTTTTATAAAATGAACTTTGATTTTAATATTACCAAGCACGAACAGTATGCCATTATTGGTTTAAGCGGCGAGTTAATCGAGAAAAGCCAAGCAGTTTCGTTACTTGAAAAAACAGAAGAGTTGGTGGCTCAAAATTTTACCAAACTGGCTATTGATTTAGAACAGTTAAAATACATGAACAGTAGCGGATTAAATACCTTAATTCAATTACTTACCAAAGCCAGAGTAGGTGGGGGAGAAGTTGTATTATTTAATATGAATAAAAAAATAAACGAACTTATTTTAATTACTAAATTACACACATTATTTAAAGTAACCGAAACTAAAGAAGAGGCTATTAAGTTGCTAGGAATATAAAAAATTATTTATATTGTACTTTAGCCATTTGTTTTTGTAATTCATTTAATTGAACCTTGTTTTGTATTAAATTTTTAACATTTCCTTTTTTTATTAAAGTGGCGGGAATTGACCCACTCCAATTACTCGAAATTTTATTAATATAATCATTGCCGTTTACTTCGTCCAACACCACAATTTGACAATTTATATTTTTTTTTAGAATAAACGGATTTACTTTTGATTCAATATCTTCTTTAAAATCTAGACTTACTAAAATTATTTGCGTATTCGAGTTTTTGGTTACGTTTAATAAACTGTCAAAAGCCGGTAATTCCTGCACGCAGGGCTTGCACCAGGTTGCCCAAAAATTTACAATGTAAGTGGTATCGTTATTTTTTATACGAGTTAATAAATCGTTGATTTTATATATCCCACTAACGCCTTGCAACTTCGTGTTACTAGCGCTTTGCGACTTTGTGTAGTAGCTTATTAAAAATAATATACTAATTATTGTTTTTTTCCTTGTAGTCATATTCCTGCATTAGTAGTTTAATCTCCTGAATAAGTCTGCCAATCTCTTGTGTGTTTGTACCATCATAAAAGCCTCGTATATGAAAATCTTTATCTACCAACGCAAAATTTTGCGTATGAATAAAATCATCGGCATCGCCGGTACCACTCTCATTGTTTAATAAATAGCCTTTACGCGCCATGGCATACAATTGTTGTTTAGTACCGGTTACAAATTGCCAACGCTTATCAGTTACTTTGTGCAAATTGGCATATTCTTTTAAAATCTTTACGCTGTCAACCTCAGGCTCTACAGTATGTGATAAAATTAAAAAATCATTTCTGGTTTTAAATTCCTTGTAAACGAGTTCTAAATTTGTATTCATTATTGGGCAAATACTTTTACATGTTGTAAAAAAAAATTCGGTAACGTAAATTTTATTTTTTAATGTTTGTTTTGTAATTTTTTCATTATCTTGATTTGTAAATTCAAAGTCGGGAATGGCATGATGTGCTTTATTATCTGTTTTTACTGTATTTTTTGGTTCAAAATACTCTAAATAACGAATTGGTTGGCCCGATTTTTTAGAAACAAAAAACCAACTAATAAAAATTACAGGAATTAAAATTAACAGCCAATAATACTTAAATTTGTTTTGCATTGTACAAAGTTAACTACTAAAACAATATTATGGCGCTATTTAATAACAAAAATAAAAATACCCCCGAACTGGGTTTTGGTGCAAAAAATTATAATAAGTCTGTACGTTTTATAAACCAGGATGGCACTGTAAATGTAAAACGCACGGGTTTAGGATGGCTTAAAAATACTGATATTTACCATTGGTTAATTAATATTCCGCTTAGTAAATTAATTATAGTAATTATTTTAGCGTATGCCTTAGTAAACCTTTTATTTGCTACTATTTATTATTTAATTGGCGTTAGCGGTTTTGGTGGTATTGATTCTAATGAGGGTATAGAGGGTTATTTTAGTCTGTTTTTTTTTAGTGCGCAAACGTTAACTACTTTGGGTTATGGACACATGTACCCTATTAGTAATGCGGCTAGTTCAGTTGCAGCGTTTGAATCTTTACTAGGTTTAATGAGTTTTGCTTTGGCTACCGGAATTTTATTTGGTCGTTTTTCCCGCCCAAAAGCCGATTTATTATTCAGTAAAAACGTTTTAATATCGCCTTATGAAGAGACAACCGGATTAATGTTTAGAATTGCAAATAAAATGCAGTATGAGCTAATTGAGTGTGAGGCCATGGTAACTGTATCATATAATGATCCAGTAACAAAACGTAGAGAATTTGAGCAACTAAATTTAGAAACGAAACGTATTAGTTTTTTAGCCTTGAGTTGGACTATTGTTCATCCCATAGATGGAAATAGTCCTATTAAAGGATTAACATCAAAAGATTTGAGCGACAGAGATATGGAAATAATGATTTTAATAAAAGGGATTAATGATACGTTTTCTCAAACCGTTTATTCTCGTTATTCATATAAAGCAGAGGATTTGGTAGAAAATGTTAAATTTAAGCGCTTGCAACAAGATGCAGATAAGAATGGAAAAATAATCATATCAGTAAACGATATTCATATTTTTGATAAGGTAGGATAGAATGTTTTATTTAACGTTTACCTCTATAACCTTATAAGTATCTAAAGTTTTTAGCTCTTCAGCAATTTTTTTATTCCATTCGCGCTGTTTATCTCCGTTCATAGAGCCGTCGGTTTCTTCATCATATAAATCTTGGTACACATCCATAGCTTTATCGTTAGTATCGTAAAGAGAATCAATTTTATTTTCTAAATCTGAAGCAGAAGTATATTTTAGTTGCTTTATTAATTTTCTTAATTTTCTGGCATAAAGCTCTACTATGTCAAAATGTTTTTGTTCATGTTCTAAAACACTTTCGTTAATCCACTTCTTTTTTTTCCAACTACTGTAAAAAAAAAATACAGCTCTGATTTTTATTGTAGAGCCATTTTCATTTTTAGTAATTTCTTTTAAAATATCATAACTTGTACTTGCGGCTGCAAAACGACGTTCGGGTTTTCCTTTAAAATCGTCCCACGTTAACGCGCGGTTATCTTTCCATAACAAAAAGTTTGCTTGCTTATTTGTTTTAAAGCCGAAGCAAAGTACTGTAAAAACAATTAAAGCAAAAAATTTATAATTAAAAGAAAACATTTACGCAAAAAAATTTATACAATAAATTTATTAAATTAATCTCATATTTGAGACCTAATTAACAAATTTTAATTTTCGTTTTAACGTATGTTTTACATAGTACTTACAATATTATTTAGTGTTTTTTTATTAATAGTTTTTAAGTTATTTCAAAAATATGATGTAAACACCTTTGCAGCTATAATTATAAATTACATTACAGCCGCCGTTACAGGTATTTTATTTTTAGAAACTGAATATAATTTTAAGGATGTTCTCCACGCTAATTGGCTAACAATATGTATACCTTTAGGTTTATTATTTATTACCATATTTTATTTAATTTCACAAACAGCACAAAGAATTAGCATTTCTACTGCAAGTGTAGCTAATAAAATGAGTGTAGCGATGCCGATTTTATTTTCGGTAATTTTTTTAAATCAACACTTATCTATTTTAAAAATTATTGGTGTTATTTTAGCCTTAGTAGCGGTTTATTTTTCTACTAAAACTATTAAAAGTGAAAAAGCAAGCAGTAAGTTGTTATGGTTACCAATTTCGGTTTTTTTTGGAAGCGGTTTAATTGATATAGCCATTAATGCAGCAAATGCATTTTACACAACCTCGCCTAACGATAGTGCTCTGTTTAGTATTACTACTTTTTTATCCGCATTTTGTTTTGGATTAATAATTTTGCTGTTTCAATTTTTTGTTACTAAAAAACAAATATTTCAATCTGTTTTTAAATTAAAAAATATTATTGGGGGAATTGCATTAGGCATACCTAATTATTTTAGTATTTATTTTATTTTTAAATCGCTTCATTCGCATGTGCTAGATAGTGCTCAATTATTTCCAATTTTAAACCTTAGTAATGTAGCATTATCCGCTATTGTTGCTTGGCTTTTGTTCAAAGAAAAATTATCCTCCATAAATATTATTGGTATTTTTATGGCAGTAATTGCAATTATTTTAATATCGTATTAATTTTATAAATTTTTAGTATGCAACCATCCGATTACCAAACCCTAAAACAATTGTGTGCAATTGTGGCACCAAGTGGTAACGAAACTCCTATGAAGGAGTTTGTTTTAAACTATGTAAAACAACATTCAAAAAAATGGAAAATAAAACCAAAAGTAATTGCCGGCGATAAGTATCACGACAATATTATTTTAATTTTTGGAGAACCACGTACCGCTATTTTTGCGCACATGGATAGTATTGGTTTTACGGTGCGTTACGAAAATCAATTGGTAAAAATTGGTGGTCCGGTGGCAAAAACAGGTTTTGAATTAATTGGAACCGACGATGAAGGGTTTCAAGAAGTTAAATTGAATGTGGCTGAAGAAAAAAAAACGGGTGTAAAAAGTTTGCAATACAAAGGCAAGCGTTTTTTTGCAAGAGGTACTGAACTTACCTTTAAACCTATTTGGAATGAAAACGAAAATTTTGTACAATGTTGCTACATGGATAACAGATTGGGCGTTTTAAATGCTTTAAAAGTTGCCGAAACATTAGTTGACGGCGCTATTGTGTTTAGCACCTACGAAGAGCATGGCGGCGGAAGTGTACAGTTTTTACAAAAGTTTTTACAAAAAAATTATAAAATTAATAAAGGGTTAATTTCTGATATTTCATGGATATCGGATGGGGTACATTTTGCAAAAGGTCCTGTAATTAGTATACGCGATAGTTTAATACCGCGCCGTAGTTTTATAAATAAAATAATTTTTATTGCCGATAAACACAAATGCACATATCAATTAGAAGTAGAAGGAAGCGGTGGTAGCGACGCTAAAGATTTGCAAATGTCTGATAACCTATGGGATTGGTGTTTTATAGGAGCTGCGGAAGAAAACGTACACAGTCCTTTTGAAAAAGTACATAAAAAAGATATTGAAGGCATGGTAAAATTATATGAGGTTTTGATGAAAGAATTGTAGATAATGTTTGCGATAGAGCATAATGTGAAAATCATGCTGAACTCGATTCAGCATCTCAGCACTAAAAAAGTTTAAATATCGAGACTCTGAATCAAGTTCAGGGTGACAACAAATAATTAAGTTATTAATGAATCAAAAAACAAAAAACGAAGACTTACAACGTTTAAACGTTGACGAATTTCTAGCTACTAAAAAACAACCCATAGTTATTGTGTTAGATAATGTACGCAGCTTAAACAATGTGGGCTCTGTATTTAGAACGGCTGATGCATTTTTAATTGAAGAAATATTGTTATGTGGTGTTACAGGCACACCCCCAAATAAAGAAATTGAAAAAACGGCTTTGGGTGCTACAAACACTGTTAAATGGTCGTACCACGCAACAACACAAAATGCATTAAATATTTTAAAACAAAATAATTACAAAGTATTTGCAGTAGAACAAGCCGAAACAAAAACCTGGTTAAATGATTTTAATACTTCTAACCAAAAAATTGCTTTGGTATTTGGAAACGAAGTATACGGGGTAGAACAAGAAGTAATTAATGTTTGTGATGGCGTTATTGAAATTCCTCAGTTAGGCACAAAACATTCATTAAACATTTCGGTAAGTGTGGGGATAGTATTGTGGGAGATGGTGAGGGATAAGATTAGTTTTTAATTTCATAATTATTGTTTTACAAATTTACTTCTGACAATTATTTTTGTTTCGCTTTCAATTTGAACAAAATAAATTCCTTTGCTCAACTCCTCAATATTAAATTTTGATTGAGAATTTGTAATTCTTGATTGAAAAACTTCTTGCCCCAAATTATTTATTATTTTAAGTTTCGCATTTTTATCATTTAATGTTCCGCAATCTATATTCAACAGCTCATTTGCTGGATTAGGATAAACTAAAACACTTTGATTATCTATGGAATTGGAGTGAATACCTGTGCAACTTGCAACAATAATATTAACTAATGTGGGTAACGATACACAAGCTAGTGCATCAAATATTTCAACCGAATACGTACAGGTAACAGTAGGAAAAATTGTGACTGTAGAGTTATAGGGATTATCAATACTTAACGGAATTTGGTCGTACCAATTATAAGTTTGAATCGGTAGCACCGCTAATGTACTAATATTAGATACGCCTAATTGCAAAGAATCATTAGCGCAAATAGTACCTGAAGAAGGGCTAATCGCTATTGAAAATTGTGGAATGACAGTTACGCAACCAACAGCGGAACTAGTGCAAGAACCAACAGTACCGTTGACTGTATAACAGGTAGAAACAGGTGGTCTAATAAATCCTGCACTTGTATTGCCCGGCGACCACCCACTAAAAAGATACGCAGGACTCCATGTATAACTTGAAGAACCCCCGCTTGCTGTTAAAAATATAGGATGTGTATATTGAGGATAATTGCTTGCCATACAAATTGTAGCACTTGATTGTGTTACTATAATAGTTGGGCTTAAAGCAACGGTTACAACTGTTGAATAAGAGCCGGAACCGCTTGCTAATGTTACATTTAAGGCAACCGTAAATGTACCTGTTGATGACAAATTAACTGCGGTTGTGGAAGAGTTTGGAGAAGAAAAAAGAAGTGTTGCAGGTGATGAAGTCCAATTGTACGATAAAACGACATCTGTTCCCGTATTGGCAGTTAAGGTTGTAGTAGTACCACAACATACATTGCTATTTAAAGTAAATGTAATTTGAGAGTAACTTAAACTTACAAATAAAAATGCAATTAATACGGCTAATTTTTTCATCGTTATTGTTTTACAAATTTACTTCTACCTATAACTTTTTCTTTGCTTTCAATTTGTATAACATAAATTCCTTTGTTTAACTGCTCAATATTTATTTTTGATTGTGTATTTGAAAGAGTTGATTATAAAATCACTTGCCCCAAATTATTTATTATTTTAAGTTTCGCATTTTCATTATGGTTGGTAACCCTGCGGTTTTTGATTTATAGTTTTTTTTATCATCGTAATAATTTCAATTAAAACTTATTAATTTAGTATTAATGTTTTTTCCATTGTTTAATTCTTAGTAAAACTATAAATTATTTCGAAGGATTGCAAATTCTTCGGAGCGGAAAAACACGAGTATAATTTTACTATATCACCTAATCCTACTAACGATAATATAAAGCTAAACTTTAAACTACCTGAAAATAATAAAACTAATAAAATTAAAATATACTCATCAACTGTAATTTTAATTGATGAAATAAATATTCCATCTTAGCAACAACAAATTATTTTGCCTATAAATTATACAAATGGGCTTTATATTTTTTCGTTAGAAATAGACGGACAAATAATTAAAAACGAAAAAATATTTTTTAATAAATAGTTTATTTCTACAAATTCCCTGTTCTCCCACCATCCACAGGCACATTAATACCATTAATGTAAGCTGCGGCAGGGCTTGCTAAAAAAGCAACGGCGTTAGCTATTTCATTAGCCTCGGCAAAACGCCCTAATGGTATTTCACTTAACATTTCTTTAGTAATGGCATCGTTACTATGGTTTGTTTTTAAGGCTTTATTTTCAATAATACTGCTTAAACGCTGTGTAGCTGTAGCACCAGGCAATACATTGTTTACTGTAATGCCAAATTTTCCTAACTCATTTGCCAATGTTTTTGCCCAATTGGCAACAGCGGCGCGTATGGTATTGCTTACCCCTAAATTTGGCAATGGTAATTTAACCGAAGTTGAAATAATATTAATGATCCTACCATAGTTATTGTTTTTCATGCCTTCAATACATGCTTGTGCTAAAATATGGTTGCAAATTAAATGGTTATTAAAGGCGTTAACAAACTCTTCGGGTTTGGCATTTGTAATAGGGCCGGATGGTGGACCGCCTGTATTATTTACTAAAATATTAACAGGGCCGGTACGCTGTATAAACGATTCTACTAATTCTTTTAATTTTTGTGGTTCGTTAAAATCAACGCACAAGTACGAATGTAATTGATTACCATTATTAGTTAGCTCACTTTTAGTTTGTTTTAAGCTTTGTTCGTTACGTGCTACTAGCGTTACGTTTGCGCCTAATAACGCTAACTCCATTGCAACTGCTTTGCCAATGCCTTGTGTACTTCCGCATACTAATGCCCGTTTATTTTTTAAATCTAAATTCATATATTGATATTATTATTTTTTAATTGTTATTTGGTGTAGCATAGTTATTTTCATTATTTATAAAATAAATACAACATAGGTATTTCATAATTTTTTATTTTATGCTTTTTGAAATTCTGCGTGTAATCGGTACCCATACTCTTCGCCCAACATCCTCAGCCAATCGTATGCATATATCATCGTTTAATAATTTGGCACGGTATTTTGTATTGTCTTTATTGGTACCTGAAATTAAATCTCCAAGGTCGCGATTATTTTTTATTTTCTCTGATCGACTTTTAATATTTGAGCAATCCATTAAGTGCTTTGTTTTATTTTTTGTGTTTACAATTGCTATTTGTACACTGCAGTCAACTGTATTTAATTCTATTTGTTGCCCATTGTAAGGCGATTTTGAATCGTTAATTGTTTCTAATTTACTGCTTTCAGTTATTTCTAATTTTGTTATTGTTAGTACAAAGTCTGCACTTTCGTCGTTAAATTTAAAGGTAACATTTTTAGTTGTGTTTGCTTCCGATACAAAATTTTTTAAAAAGACAGTAGTAATTTCTTCGGTTGAATGAAGATTTGCATATTTAATGTAAGGGGCATTTTGCTTAATTGTAGCCAAAAAATTATTGGAGAGTGAAACTGTTACAGGCTTTTTAACTTCTTTTTTAAATACGGTGCAACTACTAAAAAGTAATAATAGTAAACAATTTAAAAATAGTATTTTTTTAAAACGCATATTATCTAATTTCAACTTCGTCAATAAAAATAAACGCGTTGTCGCCTTTACCTTGATGCCATTCGGGCAGCTTCCCATAATTTTTTGCTGTAATTTTTATATAGCGCGCGGTTACAATTTTTGCTAATTGTTTTTCGTAGGTTTTTAATCGAACAGTTTCGTCTTCAGGCAAAATAGAAGTATTGTCGATACTTTCAATTAATGTAAATTTTTTGTTGTCGTTTGATGAATAAAAATTAATTTGTGTAGGCATTAAAATCCATGAGCGGGAATCCTGCAAACAATTTACATTAAAATAACTTATATTTTTTTTAGTTTTTAAATCAATCACACACTCAAAGTTTTGGTTTTGATAACCTAACCAATTTCCTTTGCGCCAGTCGGTGCTGCCATAAAGCCCGTCAATTAAACTATTATTGCCGTTTGCATTGTATTGAGCATTTGCTGTGGATGTAATTGAAACATCGTAATTATATTTTAATTTATAAAACTTTGCTTCGGTTGTTATACTACTATCGCCTTTATCGTAAATTTTAGTTTTAATTGTTGTGGTGTTATCTATTTTAAATGGCTTAAAATAAATGGGTGATGATTTGTTCGGCTCTGAACCATCAGTTGTATAAACAAGTGTTGCTTCATCGTAATTTATAATGTGTATGCTAACATCTAAATTGGTTTTAAAAACCTGCGATTCAGTTTTAATTATAGGCGAAGGTTTAATGATATAAGAAGCATTATTTGCTTCTATTCTTAATTTTGCCATGGGTGATGTAAACCGCGATGTTGGTATTAAATCCTTATTAAAATAAATTTTTGATACAGGCGGATTAATGCCGCCTTCTTTTAAAAACTTATTACTTGTATCTTTTGCATCTGCAAATAAATAGGTGAGTTTAGCACCATACCTTATTTGATTATACATAAATGAGCTGCGAATTAATTTTCTGTTATTAATTGTATAGCCAGCCACAGTTTGATTTTCGGACATATTGTTTTCAATCTCGAAACTTTTTCCATCTTCAAAATTAATTTTTACATGTTTAAAAATTGGTTGCGATAAAACATATTGTACCGAGCCCGGGCAAACCGGATAAAAGCCCATAGCACTAAATACATACCAAGCACTCATTTGTCCGCAGTCTTCGTTACCAATTAATCCATCGGGTAAATTTTTGTAAAATTCATTACAATTTTTTTGTACTTTATCAATTGTTTTTTGAGGCTTACCTACAAAATTATATAAATATGCCATGTGGTGGCTGGGTTCGTTACCATGGGCATATTGCCCCATTAAACCTGTAACGTCGGCCTGCTCACGTCCACTTGTTTTTTCTGTGGTGGTAAATAATTCATCTAATTTTTTTTCAAAATTTTGTTTACCTCCGTATAATTTAATTAATCCTTCAATATCATGAGGCACGTAAAACGAGTACTGCCAACTATTTGCTTCGGTAAAATGATTATTGATTTCGGCAGGGTAAAATGGTGACAGCCAATTTCCGTTTTTGCGTGGACGCATAAAACCAGTGCCCACGTCAAATAAATTTTTATAAGATTGAGCTAGTTGGGTATATAATTTTAAATCCTTTGGCTTATTAATACGGTCGGCAATTTGCGACATGCACCAATTATCATAACCATATTCTAAACTTTTACTAACACTTTCGCTTTCATCATCAATTTGCAAAAAACGTTTTTTGTTAAATGTTGGAATTCCAAAATTAGAGTAAGTTGCACTCGCTTTTATTCCATCATAAACCGATAAGGTATCAAACCCCCCAATGCCTTTTACCATTGCATCGGCAATTACCGATACTGCATGAAAACCGATCATACAATCTGTTTCATTACTCGAAAGTTCCCACATGGGGAATCGCTTGCTTTGTTTGTATTGGTATAAAAAAGTATTAATAAAATCAACAGTACGTTTTCGTTCTATTAATGTAAATAATGGATGTACTGCGCGGTAGGTATCCCAAAGGCTAAATACAGAATAATTTGTAAATTCCAATGCCTTATGTTTTTCATTGTTTCTGCCTCTGTAAGCGCTATCCACATCCATACTTAACGAAGGATGAATAAAACAATGATATAGAGCGGTATAAAATATAGTCAATTTATTTTTGTCATCATCTTCTACTTCTATTTTGTGAAGTTGCTTATTCCAAATTGTATCGGCAGTATTTTTGTAATTTTCAAAATTCCAATGTGGGGCTTCGGCAATCATATTTTTATATGCTCCATCAGTATTTACAAGGGATATGCCAACCTTAACCAACAAAGGTTTTTCATCTGTATTGTCAAACTGAAAATAGCCACCGTGTGCTTGTTCTCGTGTTTTAAAATCTAAATTAGGTTTAAATATTTTATTAACCGCGTATTCCATTTTTTTAAATGGCTTACTAAACTTCATAATAAAATAAATGTGTTGTTCCTTAGCCCAAGCCTTACTTATCCTAAAGCCGCTTATAGTTACACTATCTAATATTCTAATATTACAATCTAGTGTTTTATCTCTGTGCAATAAATCTAAAATCACAAATACTTTTTCGTTTTTTGGAAACGTGTATTTGTGAATACCCGTTCTTAAAGTGGTGGTTAACTCCACATTTATTTTATCGTCATCTAACATTACCTGATAATAACCTGCTCCAGCTTTTTCGTTCTTATGAGAAAATGCCGAAGCATATATGTTTTTATCAAAACTTGGTTCTCCCGTCATGGGCATTAATAAAATATCTCCCCAATCGCTACAACCGGTGCCGCTAAGATGTGTATGACTAAAACCATAAATTATACTATCGCTGTAATGGTAGCCACTACAACCATCCCAACTACCATCCACGCGTGTATCCGGACTTAACTGTACCATTCCAAATGGCAATAAGGCTCCCGGAAAAGTATGGCCGTGCCCCCCTGTGCCTATAAATGGATTTACGTATTGAGAAAAATTTTGTTGCGAAAAATTATCCCGTGCCATTAAAAGAAATAACGCAACAACAATTTTTTTTAACCTATATGTTTTTACTATCACCTACGTACAAAAATAGTATTTTTAATTTTTTATTTAAGCAATACGTTAAAATTAGTGAAAGCCTTAGGTCAAATTACATCCATTAGCCTATTTTGTTATCTTTGCGAAAACCTTTTTTAAAAAATTGGATTTAAAACTTAAAATAGATAAAACAAATATTCCGCAACATGTAGCCATTATTATGGATGGGAACGGACGATGGGCAAAGCAACAAGGCGAAGATCGTATTTTTGGTCATCACGAAGGTGTTAACTCTGTTCGCGAAATTGTGGAAGCTTGTGGCGAATTAGGTGTAAAATACCTTACGCTTTACGCTTTTAGTACCGAAAATTGGAATAGACCCAAAGATGAGGTTGACGCTTTAATGGAACTATTAGTTGCTACCATTAGTTTAGAAACGCCTAATCTTAACAAAAAAGGGGTTAAGTTACATGCCATTGGCGATATTACAAGTTTACCGGAAAGTTGTCAGGCTGAGTTACAGGAATCTATTAATATTACTGCCAATAATAAAACTGTTAATTTAATTTTGGCTTTAAGCTACAGCAGCAAGTGGGAAATTGTAAATGCTGTAAAACAAATTGCTTCTCAATTAGAAAATAAAGAAATTAAAATAAAAGATATTAATTCACGTTTAATAGAAAAATACCTTACAACAAGTAATTTTCCTGATCCTGAATTAATGATTAGAACTAGTGGTGAACACCGTATTAGTAACTTTTTGTTATGGCAATTGGCTTACGCAGAATTTTATTTTACTGATACGTTGTGGCCCGATTTTAGAAAAAACGATTTTTATCAAGCCATATTATCTTATCAAAATCGTGAAAGGCGTTTTGGTAAAACCAGCGAACAAATTAATTAGAATGACAAAACACAAATTAATATTATTTCTATTTTTAGTTATTAGCTCTAAGTTTTTAGCCCAAAATAACGATAGCTTATTTTTAGAATCACTTAAAGCACCTAAAAAATATAGGTTAGCTCCTTTAAAAATTGAAGGCGCTAATTTTACCGATCAAAATGTTATTTCATTATTATCAGGGTTAGTAGAAGGCGAAGAAATTTCGGTGCCCGGCGATAAAATTACAGACGCGATTAAAGCCTTGTGGAAACAAAGTATTTTTGAAGACATTCAAATTTTACAAGATAAAATTATTGGAAAAGATATTTTTTTAATTATAAAAGTGGTAGAGCGTCCTCGACTTTCAAAATTTTCGTTTAAAGGGGGTGTTAAAAAAAGCGATGCAGACGATATTCGTAATAAAATACGTTTATTAAAAGAACGTGTAGTTACCGATTATATGATTGGTACAATTAAAAATACTGTTCACGATTTTTATTTAAACGATGGCTATTATCATAATAAAGTAGAAATTACTCAAGTACCTGATCCAACTACAAAAACGCCTCACACCATTGTAACCATTAATGTTAACAAAGGTAAAAAAGTGCGTATACAAGATGTAAACATTATTGGTAACGTTATAATGAGCGATGGTAAATTACGTAGAAAATTAAAAGAAAGTAAACCACGCAGATGGTACAACCCATTTAATTCGGGTAAATATTTAGAAGAGAATTTAGAAAAAGATTTACCGTTTATTACCGCAAAGTATAATAGCAAAGGCTACCGCGATGCACGAATTATAAAAGACACCACCTATTTTGTAGAACCAAATCGAGTAGCCATTGATATTACAATTGATGAAGGACATAAGTATTATTTTGGTAAATTTAATTGGTTTGGTAACAGCAAATACCGTAATGGGCAATTAGATACTATTCTGAGCATTCAACCGGGTGATGTTTATGACCAAAGTAAATTAGAACAAAAATTATTTATGAATCCTAATGGTTTTGATATAAGCAGCCTATACATGGATGACGGTTATTTATTTTTTCAGGTAAATCCGCAGGAAAGTAATATTCATAACGATACCATTGATTTTGATATTTTAATGTACGAAGGCAAACAGGCCACCATTAACAAAGTAACAATTAAAGGAAATGATAAGACAAACGATCATGTAGTGTATCGCGAAATTAGGACAAAACCCGGACAATTATTTAGACGTTCGGATATTATTCGTACCCAACGCGAGTTATCACAGTTAGGTTATTTTGATCCTGAAAAACTAAATGTAGTGCCAACCCCAAACCCGGCCGATGGTACAGTAGATATTGAATATACAGTTGAAGAAAAACCAAGCGATCAAATTGAATTAAGTGGCGGTTGGGGCGGACGAACCAATTATGCTACACAAACTCAAGGACAGCCTAGTAGAGCAGGTGGAATTGGCATAATTGGCACATTAGGAGTAACGTTTAATAATTTTTCGGCACGCAATATTTTTAATAAAGCGGCATGGCGTCCTTTGCCAAGTGGCGATGGGCAGCGTTTAAGTGTTAGAGCGCAAACAAATGGTGTATATTACCAATCGTATAATTTTTCGTTTACCGAGCCATGGTTGGGTGGAAAAAAACCCAATTCACTTACATTTTCAGCTTTTCACACGTTATTTAGTAACGGACAAAAAAAGTATGTAACCGTTAATGATGTTAAATCGCCAAACGAAGACCGCAACAGCATGAGTATAATTGGTACTTCGCTGGGATTTGGTAAACGCTTACAATGGCCCGATAATTATTTTAATTTGTACACTAATTTAAATTATAATTATTACGATTTAAAAAAGTATGGCGCTTTTCCAATATTTAATACCGGTTATGCTAATGATATTAATTTAGGCATAAACATCTCTCGTAACAGTGTTGATGGAGGGGGAGTTTTTCCTAAATCCGGTTCTAACTTTGTGTTTCATGCACAGTACACCCCCCCTTACTCATTATTTGAAGGGGATAAAGATTATAGCAAACTTACTCCGCAGCAACGTTATAAATTTATCGAATATCAAAAATATAAAATTACTGCTGAGTGGTTTACACAGTTAACCAATAAAAAAGGCACCGAAGGTAAAGAAGCGCGCAATCTAGTGCTTAGAACCAAAGTAGGTTACGGCTTTTTAGGCTATTATAGTAAAAATGTTGGCTTTTCGCCGTTTGAACGTTTTTATATGGGTGGTAGCGGTATTAGTGGTTTTCAAAATTTTGTGGCGCGCGAAATTATTGCATTAAGAGGTTACCCTGATAATACAATTAGTAGTAACGGTGGCGACCCTATTTGTGCACGTTATACTATGGAATTGCGTTACCCAATTAGTTTAAATCCGCAGGCAACTATATTTGTTTTAGGTTTTGCCGAAGCGGGTAATACCTGGACAAATTTTAAAACCTTTAATCCTTTTCAGGTAAAACGTAGCGCGGGCTTCGGTTTACGTGTGTTTTTGCCAATGTTTGGGTTATTGGGTATTGATTATGGTTGGGGCTTTGATAATATACCTGGCAACCCGGGTATAGGCAATGGCAAAGGTCAGTTCCATTTTACAATAGGCGGTGCTTTGGGAGAATTATAAAAAATGTTAATTAAATCATAATTCGTATCTTGGCACGTTTTATGATAAAAAAGTGTAGTAAATGAAAAAATTAGTTTTAATAATAGTTGTTTTAATTGCAGGTTTTACAGCAAATGCTCAAAATACTGCGGCAAAATTTGGGTATGTTGATACCGATTATATTTTAGGACAAATACCTGAATACAAAGCAGCACAAAGTGAGTTAGATAAAACCAGTATACAATGGCAAAAAGAAATTGAAACAAAATATACCGAAATTGATAAATTGTACAAAGGTTATCAAGCAGACGCTATTCTTTTAACGGACGACATGAAAAAGAAACGTGAAAATGAAATAATTAATAAGGAAAAAGAAGTAAAAGATTTACAAAAACAACGTTTTGGCGTGGATGGTGAATTGTACAAAAAACGTCAGGAATTAGTAAAACCTATACAAGACAAGGTATTTAATGCCATTAAAGCCGTTGCCGAAAAAAGTGCTTTAGGTTTTATATTAGATAAAAGCGGGCAGGTATCAATATTATATGCTAATAGCAAATACGATAAAAGTGACGATGTATTAGTATATTTGGGCTATAAAAAATAAAAAAAACACAAAATAAAAACACAACTAAAAAATGAAAAACTCGATTAAAAAAGTAGCATTAATAATTGCATCTGTAGGTTGTTTAACTTTTGCTAATGCTCAAAAAATGGCTCACCTTAGTTTAGATTCGTTAGTGAGCATGATGCCTGAAACTAAAACCGCTAAAGATGCCGCTCAAAATTATTTAAAAGGTATTGAAGCTGAGGTAATGAATATGCAAAACGAACTTCAAACAAAATACGAAAGTTATTTAAAAGACGAAGCCAACATGGCCGAAGTAGTTAAAAAAAATAAGCAAGAAGAATTAAACTCGTTACAAAAACGTATTGAAGACTTTAGACAACAAGCCCAACAAGATTACCAACGTAAATACGGTGAGTTAACAGCACCTATTATGGAAAAAGCCAAAAAGGGAATTGAAGCTGTAGCTAAAGAAGCCGGTTATAAATATGTGTTGGATACAAGCACCGGAATGGTATTATATAGCGAAGCTTCGGAAGATATATTAATGGTCGTAAAAAAGAAATTAGATAGTATGCCTGCTGCTGTTATACCTGGTGTAAATGGTTCAACGCCAAATAAAACCCCTGTTAAAGGTGGTGGAATTATGCCTAAAGGGAAATAACTTTACTGTCACCCTTAACTAGATTCAATACCTCAGACCTAAAAACCTTTGATAGAATTGAGAAGCAGAATAGAGTTCAGCATGAACACATATTGAACATCTACTTTGCTGAGTTTCACCGAATAAAAAGCCGTCTTGGTTAAACCGAGACGGCTTTTTTATTTAAGCTAATTCGTAATTTAGATCAACGAGTTTATCCATTTCTAAAATAAAAGTATCATTAATTTCTATTTTATTTTTTTTAGAAAATAATCTTACGTTTTGTTTTTGGTCTTCGTCTTCAATGTAAAATTCAACATTACTGGTGCCAACATTTTTATTAATTATCTGGTCAAGTTTAAGAACCAGATTGTTATTTAAATTATTTAATTTTACTTTTACTTTTAGTAATTGAAATGCGGTTTTTTTTACTTCTTCTAATAATTCAATTTTATTTATCTTAAGTTCTAAACTACCGGGTTGGTTATAACGTTCCTGAACTTTAGCCCGTATTAAAACGAACAACCCTTTGCTCATGTATTTATTAAATTCAACAAAGTCTTTTCCAAACAACATAATTTCAAGATTACCTAAGTAATCTTCTACAATTAATTTTCCAAAGGCTTTTCCCATTTTGCTGGTGCGGTTTTCAAAATCTATAACTACACCACCAAAAACTATATCCCTGTTTTTAAAAGGCTCTAATCCCGCTCTTAATTGCGCACAATTTGCATTACAACGGTGTTCAATAATTAGTTTGTACGGATCTAATGGATGTCCGCTAATAAAAAATCCTACTACTTCTTTTTCACGACTTAGTTGTTCTAAAGCGCTCCAAGCTTCAATTTTAGTAGGAAGTTGAGGTTCAGTAATTTCAATTTCATCTTCGCCGCCAAATAAACTTGCCTGAGATGTATCGTTACCCAAGTTCATTTGGTTACTGTATTTTATTAGTTTATCTGTAAGTGTTTGACCATCGTTATCAACCGAAAAAAACATAGCGCGGTGAACACCTTCAAAAGCATCAAAGCCACCTGCTAAAGCCAACCCTTCGAGCGAACGTTTATTTATATTTTTACTATCTAAACGTTTCGCTAAATCAAACAACGATGTAAATTTTCCATTTTTATTTCTTTCTTCAATAATATTATTTACAGTATTTTCGCCAACGCCTTTAATAGCGCCCATTCCAAACCGGATATCGGTACCGCCCGGTATAACTGCAAATTTTGCAAAGCCTTCATTAATATCAGGACCTAAAACTTTTACCCCCATTCGTTTACATTCCTCCATTAAAAATGCAATAGAATCAATACTACTGGCATGATTTAATACAGACGACATAAATTCAGACGGATAATGCGCTTTAATATAGGCTGTTTGAAAAGCTACATAGGCATAACAAGTTGAATGTGACTTATTGAAAGCGTAGCTGGCAAAGGCTTCCCAGTCTTTCCAAACTTTTTCTGCAACTACAGCATCGTGATTGTTTGCTTTACAATTATCAATAAATTTGGGTTTCATTTTATCCAACGTTGCCCTGTCTTTTTTACCCATGGCTTTACGCAGGGTGTCGGCATCGCCTTTTGTAAAATTTGCCAACTTTTGCGAAAGACGCATTACCTGTTCCTGATACACTGTTATTCCGTAAGTTTCGCCCAAAAATTCATCCATCCCCTTCAAATCAAAAGTTACAGGTTCACGACCGTGTTTACGATTAATGTAATTAGGGATGTAGGCCAATGGACCCGGTCGATACAACGCATTCATTGCAATTAAATCACTAAAACTATCGGGCTTTAAATCTTTTAATGCTTTTTGCATACCTGCACTTTCGTACTGAAACACCGCATTTGTTTCGCCCCGTTGAAACAGCTCATATGTTTTTTTATCGTCTAACGGAATGGTATCAATATCTATTTCGATATTGTGATTCTCTTTAATATATTTTAATGCATCTTTAATAATGGTAAGAGTTCGTAAACCTAAAAAATCCATTTTTAAAAGGCCCGCATTTTCCGCAACTGAGTTATCGAATTGGGTAACCAACATTTCGCTGTCTTTTGCTTTTGTAACAGGTACAAATTTTACCATGTCATCGGGAGTAATGATAATTCCGCAAGCATGAATACCGATGTTTCGCAAGCAGCCTTCTAATTCATAAGCTTGTTTTAAAACCTCTGCTTCGGGCGTTTTTTCTTCAGATAGTTTTCTGAAATTATAAGATTGCTCAACAACTTCGCGTTTGTCTTTTATTTTATCTAAATATTTTTGATCAATGCCTCCCGGTTTTAAAAGGGTTTTTAACTCAGCCTCCATACTATCGGGAAAAGATTTCGCTAATCGATCTGCATCGGGCAAAGGTAAATCTAAAGCACGTGCTGCATCGCGAATGGCAGATTTACCGCCCATGGTGCCATAGGTAATAATTTGCGCGACTTGGTTGCTACCGTATTTATTAATTACATATTTAATTACTGCATCACGGCCTTCATCGTCAAAGTCAATATCAATATCGGGCATACTTACACGGTCGGGATTTAAAAAACGCTCAAAGAGTAAATCAAATTTAATAGGGTCAACGTTTGTAATCCATAAACAATAGGCAATGGCAGATCCCGCAGCAGAACCACGCCCGGGACCAACAGCTACACCTAATCTTCGTGCTTCGGCAATAAAATCGGCAACAATTAAAAAATAACCGGGGTAACCCATTCGCTCAATGGTTGTAAGTTCAAAAGCTATGCGTTCTTTTATTTCGGTAGTTAAATCAGGATAACGTTTTGCCGCACCTTGCCAAGTGAGGTGGCTCATGTAAATAAACTGCTGAGCAATAATTAGCATTTCGGCTTTCTGTAGTTCTATTGCTTCGGGCGATAAATTTTTCGCGAGCCACTCTTTTTCTTTTATAGCAATAATGCGGTTGTGTGACTCACTAATCTGCGAACTGTTAGTACTAATAAACTCTTTCGAAATTTCAAATTTTGGCAATAAAATATCACGACCTAATTTATATTGTTCTATTTTAGATACTATTTCTTGCGTGTTTTCCAATGCTTGTGGCAAATCGGCAAATAGTTTTACCATTTCCGCGGGCGATTTAAAATAAAATTCTTTAGTAGGCAAACCATATCTAAACCCACGTCCACGACCAATAGGCGATGCTTTTTTCTCACCATCTTTTACGCACAATAAAATATCGTGGGCATCAAAGCCCGATTTATCAATGTAATAATTGCTATTTGCTGCAAAATAATTTACGTTATGTTTTTCAGCAAACTTTAGTAAAACAGAGTTTACATGATCTTCTTCCTGTAAATCGTGACGGTTTAATTCTACATAAAAATCATCTCCAAATAAATGTTTATACCATACAAAGGCTTCTTCGGCTTGTTCCTCGCCTACATTTAAAATAAGAGAGGGAATTTCGGCAGAGAGAGAGCCTGTGGTAGCAATTAAGCCCTCTTTATAAGTTACTAATAAATCTTTATCAATACGCGGAACATAATAAGCACCATCAATTAAGCCCACTGAACTTAGTTTTGATAAATTTTGATAGCCAATTCTGTTTTTCGCAATTAAAACCTGTGTGTAACCATTGTCTTGCTTGGTTTTATCTTTATGATTAACACACACAAATAATTCGCAACCAATAATACATTTTAATTCTTTTTTGAGTTTATGGGCATCCTGAGCGGAGTTGAAGGATTCGCCTTTGGAAATAGCATCATTAGCAGCTTTTATACTTTTATTTTCTTTATCAATAGCTTGCCAAAACTGAAATGCGCCGTACATATTGCCGTGGTCGGTAAGTGCAAGGGCGGGCATGTTATATTCGATTGCTTTTTTTACAAGGTCGGCAACGTCGCTGGTAGATTGAAGTACAGAGAATTGGGAATGGTTGTGAAGGTGGCTAAAATTTAGAGAATAGTTATTAGTTAATAGGGAATAATTGGGTTCAGCTATTTTACTATTAACTAATCCCTGATTACTACTCGCTTGTTTTCTCTCTTTCCAACTTTGTTCATGTTTGTATAATTCAGTTAAATCGGGTGCTTGATAATTTATGTGTACTAAGTCGGAAACCGTTAGTTCGTTAACTTTTGTAATACCGCGTTTAATAATTTCGAAAAAAACTTTGCCTGTTGCTAAAACATCAAAGGCTGCATTATGAGCTTCTTCGAAGGTATCGTTAAATAATTTTTTGTATAATTCGCTTAACGTAGGCCATTTAAATTTTCCGCCACGTCCACCTGGCAAAGCACAAAAGGCAGTGGTTTGATCGTTTTTGGTATCAATAAAAGGTTTAGTTGCTAATACATTTTGTAAACCACAACGTAATAATTCAGCCCCAACAATACTGTTATCAAATTCAATATTGTGTCCGCATAAATAAGTAGTTTGTGCTACAACATCCTCAAATTGTTGTAATACAGTTTTTAAATCTTGTCCTTCTTCTATGGCACGTTCATTAGTAATACCGTGTATTTGCACAGCGTTAAAAGGAATTGTGTAGCCTTCGGGTTTAATAATAATTGAATTACAATTTATTAAATTACCTTTTGCATCGTGTAATTGCCACGCAACTTGTACCATACGCGGCCAATTGTCAAAATCGGTTAAAGGGGCATTGTAGTTGCGGGGTAAGCCAGTGGTTTCGGTATCGAAGATTAGGAACATGTATATAATAAAAGATTAAAAAAATAGTGAATACTAATTTAAGGAGTTAGATGGACTTTTTTTTGTTATGTTAAGTGAATTTTAAAACTATTTATACTAAATAAAAATTAAAAACGTTTAGGTACATAACAAGTGAGATTAGCCCCAAATTAGCATAATTCGCAAAAAATACTATATTTGCGCCTCTTAAATTGCAAAAAAAGAAGTTTATATTCGACTTAGCTATCTTGCTGATTCTTAATTTATTAATTAAGCCGTTTTGGACAATTATTATAGAGCCAAAGGTTCAAGGACAAATTGGGGATATTAGTTTTGGAGAGTATTTCGTAATATTTCAGTTTTCATTACTTTTAAATATTTTTTTAGATTTTGGGTTAACCAATTTTAATAACAGAAATATTTCACAACACAGCCATTTACTAAGTAAACATTTTAGTAAAATGTTGAGTTTGAAATTTGCGCTTGGGTTATTTTATTTAATTATTTCATTAATAATTGGCTATTTAATTTTTGGTTACAATTTTAAACTCTTAATTATTTTATGTTTAAATAGTTTTTTATTAAGTCTAAATGTTTTTTTAAGGTCAAATTTACAAGCATTGCATTTATTTAGATTAGATAGTTTTATTTCTGTTTTAGACAGAGTAATTCAGATAATTATAGTATTGGGCATGTTGTTTAATGTATTTTGGTTAAAGTTAAGCGTTATGAATTTTGTGTATGCGCAAACCATAGGCTATGCATTAACAGGCATTATTATTTTTATTGTAGTACTTAATAAAACGCACACATTTAAACTAAATTGGGATTGGCATTTTAATATTTTAATTTTAAAAAAGAGTTTACCTTTTGCTGTGTTGGTATTATTAATGACATTTTATAATCGACTAGATCCATTAATGATTGAAGAATTATTACCGGGCGATATTGGAAAAAAACAAAGCGGTATTTACGCTAAAAGCTTTAGGTTGTTGGATGCGGCAAATCAAATAGCAACTTTATTTTCAATACAGTTAATACCATTATTTAGCCGAATGATTAAAAACAAAGAAAATATTGAAAACATTGTGAAATTATCGTTTACGCTTTTATTAACTCCAGCGTTAATTGTTTCCATCAGCACTATTTTTTATGCTGAGCATTTTTTTGAAAAGATATATTATTCAACTAATGCGGGTTATAATGCTACTGAGGGGTATTTTATTTTGGCCATATTAATGAATTGCTTTACCGCTGTATCATTAACATGTATTTTTGGCACTTTGCTTACGGCTAATGGCAATTTAAAACAATTAAATATTATGGCTTTTAGCGGCATATTAATTAATTTAATTTTAAATTTTATTTTAATTCCAAAATTTCAAGCACTTGGAAGTGCTATAGCTAGCTTAATTACGCAATTTTTAACAGGTTTTTATCAAGTATACTTATCATATAAAGTGTTTAAGTTTAAAATAAATAAAAGATTGATACTAGCATTATTTTTATTTATAGTAGGATTGTTTTTTGCCAATTATTTTACTCTAAATTTAACTAAACAATGGATGGTTAACTTTATAATAATGCTTACATTTAGTGGCTTATTAGCTTTAGTTACTGGAGTTATTAATCCTAAATCGCTATTACGTTTAATAAAATATAAATAATTATATGTTAGAAAATATATCAGCAGCAACTTTACTTGGTAAAATAATTAAGTGGCGAAAGCAACTTATAATTTACACACTATCTGCGGCTATTTTGTCTGGTTTGATTTCATTTTTAATTCCTAAACAATATAAATCTATAGTTGTAGTTTTTCCGGCACGACATTTTTCTACCTCTAAATTGTTGTTAGAACAAAATACAGGCAACCAGGAAGACTATATGCAATTAGGTGATGAGGATGACGCTGAAAAGTTGATACAAGTTTTAAATTCAGATGCATTGAAATTAAAAGTAGCCAAAGTTTTTGATTTGTACAACCGTTGGAAAATAAAAGATACTACTTTTTCATATCACTATTTAAAATTAAAATGGGAGGATATGGTTACCATAAAACGAACAGAGTTTAATAGTATAAAAATAGAAGTGCATGATTATACGGCAAATAATTCGGCTCAGTTAGCAAATGGTATTTCAGATTATTGTGATACTGTTAGAAATGAAATGACAAGGAGAGTATCAAGTCAGGCTTTAAAAATTGTAAAAGAGGCGTATGATAATACTATGAATATGATGCGCCAGTTAGAAGACAGTCTTCAAACTCTTCGTCAGCTAGGCGTTTTAGATTATAAAAGTGATGTGGAAGCTTATACCAAAAGTTACGCTAAAGCTATTGAAAAAGGGAATAAAAAAGCTATTAGTGAATTGGAAAAAAAATTAGATATTCTAAAAAAATATGGCGGCGCATATTTGTCTGTTAATGAAAACTTAAAAAAATATCGGTTTAAATATCCGGTTTTAAAAGCCAAGTATGATGATGAATTAATGAATTACAAGGAAAATTTACCCTTTAAGTTTGTTGTTGAAAAAGCAAAACCAAACGAATACAAAGCAAAACCTAAACGATTTATTATAGTTGGACTTTCATCTATTTCAGCGTTTTTACTAACTTTTTTAATATTATTATTTAAAGAAAATCTACCTACGTTAAATTTAAAAACTAAATAAATGAACAATTTTAACACTCAATTTATTTTAAAATTAATAAGTAAAAATTATATACTTTTAATAATTGTTTTTTTAGCAGCCGCAACAATTTCATTTTTCGCTTCCTTTTTATTGAAAGAAAAATTTAAATCTGTTTCAATTGTGTATCCTGTAAACGTATTTCAAAATTCTGAAGAATCATCTACCGAACAGTTAATGCAATATTTATTAAGTGATGTTGTAAAACAGAAACTTACAAAAGATTTTAAATTGTTTGAGCACTATAATATCGATACAACAAAAATAAAAGGCGGTAAAGCATTGTTTGATTTTATGTATGCAGAGAATTTTAAAATTTCACCAACTTTATACGAATCAATAGAAATAACTGTAAAAGACGAAGATCCTTTATTTACCCAACAACTTAACTTAGCTTTAATTAATAATACAAATAAATTTATTAAAGAAAGTAAAGTTAAAATTTTAAGACAATATTTTTCAAATTCTCAATTTGTATTAAAGGTTCAAAATAGAGAAATAGATTCGTTAAACACAGAGATTAAAAAGTACAAGGGCGAAAATAATATTCAAGATAGCCCTGAAGAAAAATTAGATGAAAGTATAAAATATAAAAAGGAAAAAAATAGCGATATTAAAATATTAAATGGTAAAATAAAAGCGACTCTAAAGTCGTATGAAAAAACAAAAATTAGAAACGATACTTATATGTTGGATGTTAATTCTAATAACGATTACATAACAATTGTTTCACAACCTAATTTACCCGATAAACGCTGTTACCCTGTGCGTTGGGTTATTATGTTAACTTCAAGTATATCAGCCTTGTTTTTTGTATTAATTTTATTATTAATAAAAAACCGTAACAGTACTTCTATTTAATTTGTCTAAAACTTTAAAAACATATTTATTACCTGTTTTAATTTTAGCGTTTATTTTAGGCAACGCTTATATAATGCTTTATAAAAAAAACTTTTTCTATGCATATAATGCTATTCCTTTTTTATTAATTATAGGTTACATCGCAGTTTATCATTTACAAAATTTAATTTTCTTTTTAGCATTTTGTACACCGCTTTCTATATCATTAAAAGAATTAGGTTTATCAGAAGGGTTGGATTTAAGTTTACCCTCCGAACCATTAATGGCAGGTATTATGCTACTTTATATTTTAAATCAATTAAGCGCTTCTATCACCGATAAAAAATTCATCTCGCATCCAATAACAACTCTTGTTATCATTCAATTAGTCTGGATGCTATTAACATCACTAACAAGTACAGATATTATTGTCTCATTAAAATATCTTGCCTCACGTTTATGGTTTATTTTTAGTTGCTATGTTATCATGCCGCACTTGTTTCAAAACAAAAAAAATATTATCAATTTTATTTTTTGTTATTCTTCGGCCTTAGTTATAGTAATAATTTATACTACACTTCGCCACTCCGCATTTAATTTTAACGACAAAGCTGCAGATTGGGTTGTGTCTCCATTTTATAACGATCATACCGCGTATGGCGCAGCTTTGGCAATGTTTATTCCGGTTGTGTTTAGTTTTTTATTTGTCAAATCAATTCCAAAATATTTAAAATTAATATCTTTAGCTTTATTAGTATTTTTTGTACTTGCTATAATTTTATCTTTTGCCCGTGCAGGTTGGTTAAGTTTAGTAATTGCTTTAGGTATTTTGGTAACCTTATTTTTAAAAATAAAGTTCAGAACAATAATTGCTACCATAATAATAGGGGGCGGATTATTTTTATCGTTTCAAAGCGAAATATTAATGGTGCTTGGTAGAAACAATACAGATGCCGAAGGAGGTTTTGAAAATAATATAGAATCTGTTTCTAATATCAGTACCGATGCCTCTAACTTAGAACGTTTAAATCGTTGGAGTTGTGCTATTCGTATGTGGCAAGATAAACCTATTTTAGGTTGGGGACCAGGTACGTATATGTTTAAATACGCTCCTTATCAACTAAGCAAAGACCGCACAATTATAAGTACTAATTTTGGAACAAATGGAAATGCTCATAGCGAGTATTTAGGACCGTTAGCCGAACAAGGTGTTATAGGTTGTTTAATAGTATTTGTTTTATTGTTTTATTCAACCGCTTTGGGTTACAGATTAGTGTATACCGTAAAAGATAAAGATGTAAAAATAATAACAATAGGTATATTTTTAGGTCTTATGACCTACTTTGTACATGGTTTTTTAAATAATTTTTTAGATACCGATAAACTTTCATTGCCGTTTTGGGCTTTTTTAGCAACACTAGTAACTATAGATTTATACTATACTAAAAAAGAAAATAAATTGTTAATTAATGAAAAAAATACATCTTTATAATAAAAAAATAATATGAATATTTTTGCAATATTAGCAGCAGCATTAGTGCCTATGATAATTGGTTTTATATGGTATAATCCAAAAGTATTTGGTAAAGCTTGGATAAAAGAGAGTGGACTTGATGAAGAAAAAATGAAATCGGCTAATATGATTTTAATATTTAGTTTAACATATGTATTTAGTTTTATATTGGCATTTATAATGCAGTTTTTAGTAGTTCACCAAGCACATGTTACGTCTTTGTTTTTTTTACAACCTATTGATGATGCAAGTACCGAAATGGGTGCATTGTACCAAACGATTATGCAAAAATTAGGTTCAAGCTATCGCACATTTAAGCATGGCGCATTGCACGGCACAATGAGCGGTTTTATGATAGGTTTACCAATTTTAGGTATTAATGCGTTTATTGAAAGAAAAGGCTTTAAGTATATTGCCATCAACGTTGGTTATTGGATGGTATGTATGGGTATAATGGGTGGTATAATTAGTGTTTGGGTTTAAACAATTTCCATTTTTAAGTTAAAAATTTTACTCATTTTTTTTGACGTGTTAAATTATTTTAGGTAATTTAAACCTTATTCTAATTCACCCATCTAAAATAATATGAGTACCCCTTTAAATCAAATTTTTCACATATATAGCCGTTTAGGTTTTGGTATTTCGTATGCTGAAGCTAAATTACTTCAGCAAAAAACCTTAGCCGAAATTGTAAATGGTATAATTGTGGCATCGTCGGTACCTACACACATTACCGACATTAAAAAAGAAGATGTTCCCACTAAAAAAGAGGCTATGGAAGAGGGAATGAATAAAAAAGAATTTATAAAATTAGTTACCGAAAAATTATTACTATTAAACACCAGTTGGATAAAAAAATTAATTACTACAAAAAGTATATTGGTTGAAAAGCAAACGCTTTTTTGGCATAATCATTTTGCATGTAGGATTCGTAACCCATATGCTATGCAGGAATTAAACACCATACATCGTAAATTTGCCTTCGGAAGTTTTAGAGATATGTTGGTTGAAGTAAGTAAAAGCCCTGCCATGATTAATTACTTAAACAATCAGCAAAACCGTAAACAACATCCTAACGAAAATTTTGCACGCGAGGTAATGGAATTGTTCACACTTGGCAGAGGCAATTATACCGAAGAAGATATTAAAGAAGCCGCTCGTGCTTTTACAGGTTGGAGCATAAATAAAGATACTTACGAATTTGAATTTAAAGAAAAACAACACGACGCCGGCGAGAAAACAATTTTTACTCGTAAAGGTAATTTTGGAGGAGAAGATGTAATTAATATGCTAATTAGCAACAAGCAAACAGCTTATTTTATTACTAAAAAAATGTATAAATATTATGTAAATGAAATTGTAAACGAAGAACGTGTAAAACAATTATCCGAATTTTATTACAACAATCAATACAACACAGGCGCATTAATAAAAAAAATATTTACTAGCAGATGGTTTTTTGATGCCGAAAATATGGGCTGCAATATTAAATCACCTATTGATTATTTGATAGGTTTATCTCGCCAATTTTCTATTACATACATAAACACAAAACTATTATTTCGCCTACAAGCCTCACTAGGTATGCAATTATTTTTTCCACCTAATGTTGCTGGGTGGCCAGGTGGTAAATTGTTTATAGATAGTTCTACTTTATTATTGCGTATGAAATTACCTTCAGCGCTTTTAAACGATACCGGTTTAGAAGTAGAGGATAGGATTGACGACCCCGATGCACAAGCCAAAGAAAATATTTTTGCAAACAAAAAATTAGAAACCGAGGTAAACTGGACTCCACTGTTAGAAGAAACAAAGGGTTTAGATTTTGATAAACTTTTAAAGATTTATCTCTTAAAACAACCCTCGCAAAAAGTAATAGATAAAGTAAAAAGCGATACTACGTTAGGACAAAAAGAAATGATTTTAAAAATTGTGTCGTTGCCGGAATACAGCTTAGCATAGTTTACCACGGAGATAGAAAAGAAGAGAGTGAAATACTGTTCCGACAATCTCAGCAACCAAAATAAAAAATAAAAAAATCTCCTTGCGCTTCGTGCCTTTGTGGTTAAAAAAATAAAATATGAATAGAAGAAATTTTATAAAAACAAGTTCCCTCGCAAGCGGCTACTTTATGTTGCCCGGTTTTTTAAAACCATTAGAAAATTTAGGACTCACCTCCTCACAAAAAAATTTAGTGGTTATACAATTTTCAGGTGGTAACGATTGGTTAAATACCATTGTGCCTTTTAATAACGATTTGTATTTTAAAAAACGTCCGCGTATAGGTTTGCAAGCCGATAAAGTAACTTTTTTAGAAAAAGATTTAGCTTTAAATAATGCCTTACTTCCGTTAAAAGAAATTTACGACGGTGGCGAAATGAGTATTGTAAATTCTGTTGGTTATCCCAACCCCGACCGTTCGCATTTTAGAAGTATGGATATTTGGCACACTGCAAGCGAAAGTAACGAAATTCTACAAACCGGTTGGTTGGGCAGATATTTAGATACTGCTTGTAAATTTTCGTACGAAGCTATTGAAGTAGATAATTATTTATCGCTAGCATTAAAAGGAAAAAAATTAAATGGATTGGCAGTTAAAAATATTAATCAATTATACAAAGAAGTTAAAACGCCTTATTTTAATGATTTGGTAAGCGTTACAAAAGATGAGGTGTTGAACGAAGATAACCAAGGTTACCTTTATAAAACATTAATAGAAACACAAAGTAGCGTAGATTATGTGTACGAAAAAAATAAAATTATTACAAATACTGCTACTTATCCTGATACAGAGATTGGTAAACAATTAAAAAATATTGCCGGTTTTATTAGTAGCGAAGTTGCTACTAAAGTATATTACGTTAGCCTTACCGGCTTTGATACACACGTTGGGCAAGTAGATAAACAAAACAAATTATTGCAACAATATGCCGAAGCAGTAAATGCGTTTATAAAAAATTTAAAAGAATTAAATAAATGGGACGATACTTTGGTATTTACCTTCAGCGAATTTGGCAGACGGGTAGAAGACAACGCCAGCTCAGGAACTGACCACGGTACAGCCGGTAACGTACTTTTATTTGGAAAAAATTTGAAAAAGAAAGGTATCGTAAATCCTTCGCCAGACTTAACAAATTTAGATAATGGCGATTTAAAATTTAACGTTGATTTTAGAAGTATTTACAAAGATATTTTACAAAATTGGTTGCAAACGGATGCCAATAAAATTGTTTCGGCAAATGTAAATGCTTTTAACGTAGTATAATTTTGGAACCACAATCGCAATTACTAATAGATTTAGTTACAGTAAAAATGCCTTTTGGTAAATATAAAAATGTGTTATTGTGCAATATACCCGAATATTATTTAAGTTGGTATAATAGTAAAGGATTTCCGACAGGTAAGTTGGGTATGCAATTACAAACTATGTACGAAATAAAATTAAATGGTTTAGAGTATTTGTTGGAGCCGCTTAAAAAATAACGTTTTCATTTTCCGACCTCACAAAATTTTGCGTTAAAGCCTCCATCAAATTATACTTTTGCTAAATTTGATGAAGGCTTGTTTTTTTGTTACTTTTTTTATCAAAGAAAAAAGTAAGTATAATTTTTTTGAACGTTTTACGAATTTAATTATAAAAAAACTCTTTATATTTTTTATAAACCGTAACTTTGTATTCTTTGAACTTTGATTATACATATCTCCCTCTACTTGGTTTTAATATTTTCGAACCAACCACAATTTTAACCAACGCTTTTATAACCGTTTTTTGTATCTACTCTTTTTTTAAAATTAAAAAGTTTAAACATAAATTAGCAAAAGAATGGTCAACTTTTTTTTTATTAATTGGGTTAAGCAGTTCGGTAGGCTCTATAGCTCATGGAGTACATTATCAATTAGGAGAACTATTTGTAAACTCCATTATGTTTTTAATGAATGCCATTTCGTTAATTGCTATTTATTATTGTTTTAAAGCAACTTACACGTATTTATTATTAAATAAAACACAGCCTAAAAAGTATGTTAACTATTTAGTTATTGTATGGGTAGTTACACTACTTATTATAACGCTAATAAATAATAATTTTTTATTTATAAAAATTCATGCGGGTATTGTACTTACGTTTTCAATAATTGTTCACTTTATAGGCTATTTAAAAAAACATATTGGTAGCGGCTGGGTGGCTTTTGGCATTTTAATTTCGTTTGCGTCAATCGCAGTACACTCATTAAAATTATCAGTTAACGATTGGTTTAATTATAAAGATATTTCCCATTTAATAATGCTAACTGCAACAATGTTTATGGTAAAAGGAGTGTTATTAAAATTAGAATCATTTTTTGATGTACGTAAAGAATAGTTTAAACTTTTTGGTTAAGACAAAAATTTAATGAAATAGATTTAACCAAGAAAATTTAAAATTATTTAAATTATAATTTCCTCTCAACTATCTCTCCATTCTTATAATACAATGTATCTTTTAACTGATGTTGCTTATTAAAAACATATCATTTTCCTTGTTTCCTCCCGCCAAAATCAATTGTATTGCAAGTATCATTGCGGTAAACTTCAAAAGAAGATATGTCAAAACTATCTCATGTAACACCCTCTCCATTTTTTGTTTTGGAATTATTTTGACAGGCCGTTGTTATAAAAAAAACGAAGGCGAAGGTTTTATAATACAAAATTGATTTCATCTCTTTATCTTTTTATTCTACTAAATTTAGTAAAAATTCAGATAAATAAAAAAAGGAAATCTATAATTTTTTAAGAAATTTATTTTGGAAAACCGATTAAAAAAACTTTAAAAAAATAATACGATAAAGCAGATGCGAGAGCTAAAATTGCAACATAAATCATAATCCGATTTTTGTCAAATAAATCTCCTTTCTTTTTGCTGAATAAAATATTATTCTTTACAATTACTCTACCATTTTTCATTTCTGTAATAAATGAATTTATTTTTATAATTACTTTTACCAGTTTCTTTTGTTCTGAAAATAAAATAGCATTACCCGAAGCCTTTTGTGCTGTTTGTTTTATAAAACAGCTACCAAATTAATCTATGTTATTTTAAACCATAGAGATGATTTCGTATATAGTTTTTAGATCCATTCTATTTGTTTTATTTATAGGTTTTTAAATAAATTATATGTTTGAACAGTTCAAGATTTTTCATCATTAAAACCCCTTACTGCATATATTAAACCATTTGATATAAGAACAAACTGCTTGTCGCCAATTTGATATTTTCCGGTAGGGGCAAGCGTACCATTAAGAAAAGCTATATCTTCAGTACCCGGTATATCTTTCTTTTGCTCAATTATTAATTCTCCAAAGTCGCCTATGTAAGTGTGTTTTTCAAAAGTTGTCTTAGCAGCACTTCGCTCTATTTCATCACTTACAATTAGTTCGTCATCTAATGCTATCTCGTCAACTGAGTTTTCATGTTTAGGAATAACAAATTTTCGTCCTGTAAAAAGCTCTATTTTTTCAACCAATTCTTCAACGTCCCATGAAGGCATATTCTTACTAAATTTTATGCTTTTTGTACCAGTTTCAATTTTAATATTACCGTCATCAATAACATACTGTAATTCTTTTTCGCGTGCTGCAAGTCCCGTAAAATCTATAATTTGATTATCAAGCGGATGTTTGGTGTAGTATTGATCGGCAAATCCGAAATAATTTATGGTATTAAGTTTAAAAATATTTTTTTTAGTAGAGCTTAAGTTTTTAAGCACAACTGTTATGCTTTCTTTTGTTACAATCAAATATTCTTTATAAAAAGCAGCATTTAACATTTTAAAAAATATACGGAACATTATAAAAGTGATTATTAAACAAACAATAGCAATTATAATTGAGTCTTTAAAAATATAAAGACCAAATAATGCTGTGCCAATTACAAAAAATAAAATAAAACATGCACGAATTAAAAACCCAATTTTTAAAATTGATTTAGATCCGGAGTTAAGTTCTATATTAATAGATTCTTGCATATCGAATTAAATTTATAAATAATATTATAGTTATTTCTTCACCTCAAAGGTTTGGTAACCTATTAACTCTGTTTCTTCTGAATTTACTTCGCTTACTTCGGCGTAGCGAGAGCCAACATAACACCATTCAATAAATTTATTTATATTTTCTTCCAGGCCTTCTACTTCGCAGTAAACGCAGCCATCTGGCTTATTTTTTACAAAACCCGTTAAATTAAATTTGTGTGCTTGCGCCTGCGCATTAAAACGGTAATTTACGCCCTGTACTTTGCCTTTAATTTTTATGTTGTAGTGGCGAAGCATTTAATAAGTTATTGGTTATTTGATATAAGTTGATTGATGTTAAAACTCTCAAACAACTATTAACTTAACTCAAAAAAACTAAATTGTTTATTTGGTTTTATTAATAATATTAATTTTACTTTCACCAATAACTCTAAAAGCAGTACGTCTGTTTTTTTGGTGGGCAGCTTCAAACTCATCGCTTTTAGGCACCATTTTATTAATTTCTGCTTCAGGGATAACAGGTTTTGTTTCGCCATAACCGGTTGCTACAATTTTATCTTTGGCAATGCCTTTGCTTATCATATAATCTACACAGCTTTGCGCTCTGCCTTGCGATAATTTTAAATTATAGGCATCGTTACCACGCGCATCGGTATGAGAACTCAATTCAATTTTTAAATTATCATTTACTTTTAAAATGGCAATAATTTTATCTAATATTTCCATCGATTTTGGGCGAAGTGTGTATTTATTAAAATCGTATTCTACCCCTTCAATTTCAATATCACCCTCAGGTATTTTACCTAATTGAAAATCGCGTGTAAATAATTCGGACTCTGTTTTACCTTTTGTAGCAACTTCATCCGCTCTACCAAAATATCCTGTTTTTTGTGCTTTTAAAAAATACTCCATGTGAGGTTTTAACGGCGTAGAATAAAATCCTTTTTCATCTGTTATAATAAAAAATGGCTCTTCACCATCGTGCACGTCTTTAATAGTAACTAAAGCGTTAGGAATTGGGTCTCCAGTTTCATTGTCTGTTACAATACCCTCTAAACTAAATCTAATAGGCTCATTTAAAAATTCATAAATTTTGTAACAATGTCCACCGGGGCAGTCTACTCTATCACTTGCAAAAAATCCTTTAGTACCTAATTTTTCCATAATAAAATACGCATCGTCTTTAGGCGAATTTATAGGTGTATTTAAATTTTTTGGTAAACCATAAATACTATCGTCAACATTTAAACTTGATTTAAACACATCTAAGCCACCTAAACCAGATAAGCCATTTGAACTAAAGTATAAGGTATTACTAATGTTATGATAGAAAGGAGTAACCTCATCACCACCAGTATTTATAGCAGCGCCTAAATTTTGAGGGTCGCCAATAAATCCATTTTCGTTAATGGGCGACATCCATAAATCAAATCCACCTCTACCACCCGGGCGATTAGACGAGAAAAATAATTTAGTGCCATCAGCACTTACAAAAGGTTGTTGTGTTCTATAACCCGGCACATTAATGTTAGTAGCCAATTTCATGGCTTCAAAAAACTTTCCTTCTACTGTTCTGGCCATATAGATGTAGGCTTCGTTTCTAAAATTATCGCTCCAGCGTGTAAACAACATTACCTCATCAGGTGTAAACACTCCCGCACCTTCGTGTAAAGATGTATTTACCGGACGACCAAAATTTATAGGTCGTTGCCAAATGGTATCGTCTAAAGTTGTTTGGTATAAATCACAAAAATAACGAGAGTCTTGTTTTTCAGGGTCGGTTACTACACCGCCTTTACGAGAACTGGTAAAAATTAATTTATTGTTCCCCAAATAATACATAGGGGCAAAACTACTGGTGCCACGGTTAAAAACCATTGTATCCATTAATTTTACTTTAATTAATTTTCTTCCCGCCAATGTATCTAAAGCAAAATAACACGAGGCTTGTTTTTTAGCGGCTAATTTTAATAAAGAATCGTTACCTGCTTTTGCGTTTGTATATTCGTCAAACGTTTTTAATGCCTCCAGGTATTTTTTTAAATGCATTAATGATAAACCATAATAATAAGGCGCATCGGGATAAACTTTACGCTCAACACATTTTTTATATTGTTCAACAGCATGTTTGTAATCAAAGTTTAAACGGTAACTGGTAGCCAACCGATACATAATAAAATCGTATTTGCTGGAGTTAACAACTGTTTCTTTAGCAGTAGTAGTGCTATCTTTTCGTTTAGTTACATTTAGTTCTCGAACCTTAAAAAGTGATTTCATTTTTAAGTTTACTATTTGTGCTTCGTAGGGCAACACGTAGTTTTTTAAAACGGTAGTGTCGTCTAATACTTTTGCATAATAGGTTGCAGAGGTTGCATAATCCTTTTTTGCATACGCGTTATCTGCCATTTCAATCCATAATTTTTTAGATTGTGAAAATGCAAACGGGCTTATTAAAATAAAAACTAATTGTAAGAGTAGACTTTTTTTAAACATAAATTATTTTTACAAACGTGGACAATTTTTTACATCTTGAGATTTAGATTTTTTTCCCATGTAGGTTAACGAAATTTCAAATGCACCGCGTGTTTTTGTTGTGCCTCTTAATGTTGATTGGTTAAAATCGTAACCAATTTTAGCAATGTAATTATCTTTTCTAAAGCCTACGTAACCTATACTGGCGTCGTTAGGCCTAACTATAAAACCCGCTAAAGCATAAAAGCGCTCTCCTTTAAAAAAGTATCCGGCATCAATAGCAATGGTTTGTTGCGTTACATTTACCTGATTATAAACTAAAATTTTTGGAGTAAAATACAATAGCTCGCTTACATTTATACGTACCCCGGCATGCGCGTAAAAACGCATTGGTAATTTATTGCTGCTTCCAAAAAATGTTTCTTTTGGTTGTGTTAAATTAAAACCACTAATTCCTATAAACGGATTAATACGTGATTGTTGTTTAGCGTAATAATACAACATACCAAAATTTACCGATTCTTGAAATTGTGCTTGCCCCTGAAAATTTTCGTTGTTATTTATACTATTATTAAAAGTTCCACCATCTTGCGAGCTCCATTGGTTATCGAACGATAATATTTGATATTCAATGCGTTTTTGTTTAAAGCCTGCTTGTAAACCTATTGATAAATTGTGAAATCTATTTTTAGTTAATGGCACTGCATAAGCCACAGATGCCAGCGCTTCAAACACATTGTAATTGCCAAAACCTGCACGCATATTACTTATTTGTCCGCCAAAACCCCATTTACCTTTAGGAATGTCGAAACTAACTAAAGCCGTTGTAAATGGTTTGTAAGCAACCGCATTCCATTGGTTACGGTAGTGTGCATGTAAGCGCATTTTTCCGTCTACCAAGCCTGTCATTGCAGGGTTTAAAAATAAAGGCGCGGCATCGTACAAACTTAAATGAAAATCCTGTGCTCGTAATACGCTTATAAAGCATATTAAAACGATAATACATTGTTTTTTTAAATTTTTCATTCTTGTGTAATTATTTTATTATCTAATTAAAGTAATATCTCCGTTCTTTCTAACCTGTCGGTTGTTGTACATATCTACTACTAATGTCCATACGTAAACACCAAGTGGTTGAATTTGTCCATCTTTTTTACCATCCCATCCAACTTTTTGGTCCGTAGTTTCAAATAATAATTCGCCCCAATTGTTGTAAACTTTAAATACCATATTTTGAAAAGGACCGCCTTTTACAAATAATAAATCATTATTATTATCACCGTTTGGTGTAAAAGCAGTTGGCACTTGTGGCAACAAACTAATTTCTATTGATTTACTGATAGTATCGCTGCAACCATTCGCATCTTCAACCGTTAATTTTATAATATAGATACCGGGGTTTTGAAAACTATGACTTGGTGCATTTCCGCTGGCAGACGATTCATCGCCAAACTGCCATAACCAATTAACTATGCCTCCTGTTGGTGTACTAAAATCTGAAAAGTAAATAGGTTCTTGCGCTACAGCCGGGTTATTAGTTAATCCAAACTCAGCAACAGGTTGCGACGAAACATTTAAGGGAACGATGGTTGAACTCTTACAACCTAAGTTTGTAGTTACTGTTAGCACAGCATTGTAAGGCCCTGCGTTATCGTACAGATGACCAACTGTTGGCGTAAATCCTGTTAGTAAATCAGGTTTGTTATCGCCAAAACTCCAGCTCATAGCTGTTATTGAGCCACCGCCACCTGGGGCAATAGATAAGTTTTGAAAAACAGAGTTTATGTTTTGACAACCACTTATTACCGAAAAGTTAGCTATTGGTAGAGGGTAAATTGTAATTCGTTTGCTAACAGTATCGGGACAATTATTTGGAAACGCTCCTGTTACCGTTAAAGTAATTATATAACTACCCACATTAGTATAAGTGTATATTGGATCCTGAGCAATAGAAGTACTTCCACCAGCACCAAAATTCCATGTGTAGGTTAAAGGGGCTGTTCCGTTATCTAACGATGCATTTGTAAATGGTATAGATGAACCTAGGCACCTGCCAATATTAGGATAGGTAAACAAAGCTTTTGGCGATGGAATAAAATAAGCTGTAACTGTGTTTTGGCTTGGCGTACAAGGCGGGTTACTTACCAATATGGTAAAGTTTAAAGGCCCTCCTGCAATATCGGGAGCACTTGGGTTGTATAGTGCGTTTAATACATTAGCACCCGGTGGACTAAAATAGCCGGTAGAACTACTTGGCGGAACCCATGTATAGGTTGTACCACCAACTATTGTTGCGTTTAACAAAATAGGTGCATTTTTACAAATGCTAATGCTATTTGTACTGATAGTAATAATTGGTACTTGTTGTATTGTAAGTTTAACAGAATCTGCTTCCGAAGGGCAAATTCCACCACTAGAATTTAATGTAAACTGTACAACACCTGCAGTTAAATCATTTTGACTTAACGAATAAGTTAAATTAGCTGGTGCCGAAGGACCGTAAGCTCCTGATCCTGTTGATGTCCACGTTCCGGCAGAGGCGGAACCACCAACTGTTCCTGTTAAAACAACAACTGTGGTAGTAGCACATATTGTAAAATCATTGGGTGCAGCTACAAACGGTTTTGGAATAATGTTTATTTGCATAACATCCGGCGCGCCAGTGCAACCGCCACCAACAGCAACAGAATTTAAAGTAAAGGAAATGGTAGGTAGTAGCAAATCCCCCGCGCTAAATTGATAGACTGGAGTTGTGGTAGAGTTGTTTGGAATAAATAATCCTGAGCCGTTTGTTGCCCAAACAAGGTTTGATGTTCCGCTAGTAATACTACCATTTAAAGTTATAGATTGAGAATTTGTACAGGCTGTTGTATTTGACCCGGCACTAACTACCGGTGGGTTTATATAGTTTACGATTATACTTTTTGCTGTATTTGGGCAACCTGTAAAAGAAGCTATACCGGTTAGTGTTAAAGTAATTGTACCTACCGATAAATCGGAGGGGGAGGGATTATAAACGGTGTTAGCACCTGGCCCTCCAAACGAACCACCGTTACCTCCGCTCCACGAACCCGCCAAGGTTGTACCTGGGCTTAATGTGCCGGACAACGTAACGGATAAATTGGTGGCGTTTTTACATATATTTGTGTTGCCACTTACAAGTATTTGTGGTTTTTGATTTATTTTTACAAAGGTGGAAGTTGTATAGGTTTTACCGCAAATATCAATTGATGTTAAAATAAAAGGTATAGTGGATAATAATGTATCTGCTGTTGATAAATAGTAAGGTACAGAAATTATATTAAGAGAGGATGTGTAAACACCAAAACTACCAGAGCCACTCGTTGACCAATTTCCAGTACTGGTGCCTCCGGTTACTGTTCCTGTTATCATTACCGAAGCGGATGGATTAGCACATATTTCCATACTTGGTTGAGCAACTACAGTAGGTCTTCTTACAAATGAAGACATATAATGAAATAACCCTCCAGTACTTCCATTACCGCCAAAAACACCTAATGCAAAAACATCAGTTGGATTATACACGGTATAAGAGCCTATGGGCAATGTGGAAATATTAGATAAATTTAATTGTCCCCCAAAAAAATTAAAACCGGGAACAATTGTATTAGTGCCAGGTACTAGTGTAAAGTTTGTAATACCAATAGGAACTGTAACAGTACCAGTTGAATTATTTAAAGTAAACGAATTAAGCGTTGTTAAAGAAAATGAAGTAGCGGGGGCTTTAATTAATAAATTTAAATAAAATCCTTGATTGTTTGTTCTTGAAAATGCTACTAAATTTGAACCCGCACATTCTAAGGGAGGTAGTAAAGCTTCGCCAAGTTCGCAGCCTGTTCCTGAAGCATGCAAACAATAAACACTACTATCTGCATTTATATATGTTAAGGGTTGAGTTGTTTTGTAATGGTAAGTATCACCTTTATTCATTAATGTGGTAGTAATTACACCGTCATTTATTGTTAATTTCGTAAAATTTTTCGTAGCTACAACATAAGCACCCTCAGGTTCCGGCGCATTCATATAACCCTTATTTAAAATATAATTTTTACCAATAACATCAACAGGTACAATTTGTTCGCCCATTAAATCATAACAACCTGTAACACCGGCAACAGAATCATCAGCTACGGTTACTGAAATG
>JAYVGH010000007.1:0-8980 GCA_043772435.1 Bacteroidota bacterium | reverse complement strand
AGATAACTCAGATGTTGTTAAATAGGGTTTTAATTGTAATATTCTCATACTACAAATATATTACTTTTTTGATTATCTTGTTAGCGGTTTAGTATTAATTTAACATTAAATTTACTTTAAAATATATTCCATAAAAAAAGAGGCAACTGTGTGATTGCCTCTTTTTTTAATGTTAAAATAAAATTATTTAGAAATCAATAACTTAACAGTCTCTTTACCTAAAGAACTTTGAATAGTTACAAAATAAACACCCGAAGTAAGCTCGGCAGTATTAATTTGTATTTCGTTCATTCCAATATATACATTTTCTTGTCGTGCAATTACAGCAACACGTTTACCGGTAACATCAAATAATTCGATATTTACAACTGAAACAATGTTTGCATTAATTAATAAAGCTGTGCTATTTGCAGCTGGATTTGGATATAAAAACACAGTTCCAATTTGTTTTTTAACCTCTGTAATACCTGTTGCACTTGCAGTTAATGGAGCTATAATAGCATCGGTATAACTTGCGCCTGCTGCAGCTATAGAAGCACCAGATGGGCGATAATCAGGCACAGTGTAACTGTAAGGAGCAATTAATATACCAGCAGTTGTAGCAATTGAATCGTTAAAATTAGCGCCAAAGTATGCAGGAGCATTCCAACCTATAGCATTGTTTGTGCCTGTTGAACTAATTTCAGTATTTTTACCGGCTTGTTGAACACCAGCAACTATGTTAGTTTTAAATTTTAATGTGCCACCTGTGGCATTATTTTGAGAATTAACACCATCAATGTAAATACCTCTTACATGATCCATTAATAATGAATTGTAAATTCTTAAGTTTGAACTACGACGGATACGAGCACCACGTGAAGTGAAAAAACCACTTGTAGTTGCAAAAGTAGTAGTAGAAACACCGCGCATTGGACCAATATCAGTAACGTTTGAGAAAATACCAGTTGTTAAAGGCGTAGCTGTAAACGTTCCAGCAGCATCGTTATCAGACTCAAAGCCTTCAGAAGTTGAAACTGTAGGATTATCAGAAATATTTGGGTCGCGGACGCCTAGAGCAAATTGAACGTATCCGCTCCAACCATTATCAGTATCCCAATTATCATCTAAACAACGGTAAGCCACTAAATATTTTGCACTTACAGAACCACCAAACCATTCAAAAGCATCATCATTAATAAACGAACATTGAATATGATCGATAGTTGTACCATTACCAACTCCACCCATTGTTAAGCCATTAATTTCTTTGTTTGCAGCCAAAGGAAAACCACCATATTCAATACGCACATAAGAAAGTACGCCAGAGTTATCGGCATTATTTGGCGTTAACGAACCGTATTCGTTATCAACACTTGCAGTAAAACCTTCTAAGTTATTTACACCAATAGAGTAGTTAATTGCAGCATTACCACAAATTGCAATACCGCCCCAATCGCCTACGCTACGAGCACCAGCCGGTTGATCGGAAGTAAATATAATAGGGTTAGTTGCAGTACCAACAGCCATAATTTTTGAGCCTTTAGAAATAATTAAACTGTTACCGCAACCACCGCATTTTTTACCTTGAATAACCGTACCCGGTAAAATAGTTAAAGTTGAATTACCCTTAACATAAATTTGACCCGCTAATAATACAGTACCACTCCATACCGCATTCGCAGTTACATCTGTAGTAATTGTCATTGAAGGAGTACCATAATTAATGGCTTGTGGATCCCATTGTACCCACGATCCTGTCCACATTGTGGTAGGCGATGGAGCAAAAGCACCACGATAAGGTGTGTTTGTAAAAAACTGTGCACTTGCGCTGCCAATAGTAAGCGCTAATGCTAATGTTGTAAAGATTTTTTTCATTTTTTAATTTTATATTTGTTTGAGCCACAAATGTGGTTTATTTTTATTATAAACCTATTACCTTAGTTTTAAGTTTAAACTACTTTAATGTTAAGTTAATATTAAGTAGTTAGAATTTAAAACTCACAATAAAACTATATACTGCTCCAAAACGACTTAACCAAAAAGGGGCATCTCCTGTAGGCGAATACCCTACTTTATTATCAAACTCTTGGTAAAAGCGTTGTGGCTGTTTTTTAGCGATTAAATCTTTTATATTAAACTTTAATTCCAATCTGTTTTTCCAAAAGCCCTTTGTTACCTGCAAGTCAATCACGTTTCTTCCCAATTCCCACAAATCGTTAAAGGTTAAACCATTTCCAACAAAATATAAACGCGGACCAAACTTATTGTACGAAGCACTAAAGCTGTAATTGTATTTGGTATCTATGTATGATAATCCTACGTTAACAATATAAGGTGATTGGCCTTGCATAACCCTTTCACCATTTTTTTGCCCAATGTTTGGCCCATTATTTACAATTATGTCGGTTTTAGATTTAATTAAAGATAAATTGCTGTAAAGGGTTAAATTATGTAAAAAACGACCTAATAGAGAAGTGTCGTTTTTTGTAAAAATGCCCAAATTAATTCTATATTCCAGTTCGGCACCATAGCAGGTAGATTTAGGCGCATTTCTATACGAAACCTCTCTGTCATTTAGTAAGTGTACTACCTCAATAGCATTGGTAAAATCTTTGTAAAAACCCGACACAGATGCTAATTGCCCACCACCAGGGAAAATCTCATATCTTAAATCATAATTATTTATGGTCGCTCTTTTTAATTTAGTATAACCTTGCAACGAAAATTGGGTTAATAAATCGTAAAAATATAGTGGTGCAATTTCTCTAAATTCAGGTCGGTTAATGGTTTTTGAATAATTTAAACGAAAATTTTGCTTGTCGGTTGGCGAAATTATTACACCGATAGATGGTAAAAAATCGATAACAGTAGTATCCTCGGTAGTGTAGGTTTTATCAAATCCATAAGTTTTTGATCTGTATCTTAAGGTTTGTTCATAGCTTTCAACTCTTGCACCACCAATTAATCTTAAAAAGGTTTTGTATTTTATATCAGCCATAGCATAACCTGCCGCTAAAGTGGCTTTTGCTCCATAATAATTAGATATGGCCGAAGCCTCTTCTAATTTTAACCCGCCAACGCCATTAGCCCCCGCAATAGAAGGTGCAATAATGCCCATATTTTCGGGTTGAAAAATATGATTCTCATCTAAAAAAGTTATATTGCTGTTAAATACTACAGGCTGGCTACCCCCTACTGATTGGTAAGTGGTATAAATAAATTGTCTTAAATCTGCTTCTCTACTTCTAATTTGGTATAAGCCTCCTATTTTTCCATCTATGGTTATATCTTTTGTGGCTTTAAAACTTCTGGAAACGTCTAATTTTATTGATTTGATGTTTTCGGTAAGTTCTGACCAAAGCATCATACCTGAATAATCGCTACCCGAACTGCCAGTACTGTTTAATAAAGCAGAATAAACGGTATCTTGTGGGTTATAAATAGGATCATCTCCAGGAGGCGCATAATTAATTAAACGCGTTCTTTTTGAGTATAAATTTCTTCGTTGGTTAGGCATTAAACGTTTTACATTAGAGTTTGCACCCGTCCAATTGATTTTAACTTTTGCTTTTGGTATAAAATGTTCGCCAATTAATTGGCTTGAGTAAATTTTGTTTTGTGTAAATTGTTGTAATGTACCTTTTAATAAACTTGTATCGGTATTTAAACCATAAGCACCTGTACGTCTATTCACCAAATCTTCAGAATTAATACTGTATAAATTTTTAGAGCTGATAGAATTATTTGAATTTATTTTACAACTGGCATTTACTAAAACCCCTATTAGTTTTTGTGTTAGATAAGTTTCATCTAAATACTTTTTATCAATAATAAGTGGGTCATTAGGGTCGTTTGGCCTGCCCGAATAAAAATTGTTACGCTCTGTTGTTAAGTATGAGTTGGTGTTGTTATATGATACTGAAGCTAACAAACCAAAAAAATCGCGTTCTTTTAATTTAAAATTATAACCACTTGCAATTTGAAACGATGAATTTGGTTGAAATTTTTTTGTTCTAATGCCCCAATCGCCAGTATAAATGTCTTTTGCGTATTGAGCTTGAGTGTTTATATTAACCGAATAATCTTCAAAAGTGGGCATATTTTTTGGTAAGGCACGCGTTCCATCGTCTAAGCCAATCCAATCTTTTTTACCACCATTGTAATACAATTGGTTTTTAAAAGTTGTAACGTTATTATAGCCTGCTCCAGCTGAACACGAAATAAAGTTTTTTTCAGGAATGCTTTTTGTAGTTACTTCAATTATGCCACCGGCAAATTCGCCTGGTAAATCCGGACGAGCCGTTTTAGTAATGGTTAATGCATCTAACATATTACTTGGAAAAACATCAAAAGCAAACGATTTTCTATTAGTTTCAGTACTTGGTAAAGGAGATCCATTTAAATAAGCAGCATTATAACGGTCGTTTAACCCACGAATAATGGCAAATTTCCCGTCCTGTATGGTAGCGCCACTAACGCGTTTTAAAACATCACTTGTATTTTTATCGGGGCTACGTTTAATAGTTTCGGCACTAATACCATCGCTTACACTAGCATTATTTTTTTGTTGTAAAATTAATGCTGTATTGTTTTCTTTATTTAATGTTACTACTACTTCTACCTCTGCTAAATCTTGAGAGGTTGATGGATTTAATTGAACATTTACATCCGTTGCGTCACCCGCTTTTACTTCAATGTTGGTAATTTTTTTACTGTCATAAGAAATATAATTAATTATTAAAGTTACTTTTCCAACAGGCACATTGTTTATCGAAAATTTACCATCAAAATCAGCACTTGCACCTTTGGTTGTCCCTTCAATTAAGGCAGTTGCACCCGGTAAAGTTTCACCGGTTTTTGAGTCTAATATAGTGCCCGATATTCTACCTGTTTGGGCGCTAATAAAACCAATTAAAATGGTAAAAAAAGGGATTAAAAGGTTTTTAAACATAACTATTTTGTTTGCGCAAAAGAAAGTAATTTATTTTACTATTACGTAAATTTGATGTTACCAAAAGTTTAATTTAATAACGTATTTTAACAAAACATTTAATAATTAATTAACTTTGAAATTAGCAACGAAATGTTAAATTTGTTGCATACCTTAAATCCATTTATGTCCAATCAAAATTTTAAAATATTATTAGTAGACGACGAACCGGATATTATAGAATTTTTAGGATACAATTTAAAAAAAGAAGGATACGAAATTTTAACTGCCAGCAATGGAAAAGATGCGGTAGCAATAGCTAAAAAAGAATTACCGCATTTAATAGTGCTTGATGTTATGATGCCCGATATGGACGGCATTGAAACTTGTAGAGAAATTAGAGAGCAAAAAGGCTTACAAGACGTATTAATTGCGTTTTTAACCGCTCGCAGCGAAGATTATACCCAAATTGCAGGTTTTGAAGTTGGAGCCGATGATTATATTACTAAACCAATTAAGCCTCGGGTATTTATTAGTAGGGTAAAAGCATTATTACGAAGATTACAAACTTCTGTTACCAGCGAAAACAATATTGAATTTGGCGAAATTAGAATTGACAAAGATAAACATGTAATTTTTAAAGGCGATTTAGAGATAGCATTACCTAAAAAAGAGTTTAGATTATTTGCCTTACTAAGTAGCAAACCCGGCAAGGTATTTACCCGCGAATTTATATTAGAAAAAGTGTGGGGCGATGAGGTTGTAGTGGGGGATAGAACTATTGATGTTCACATACGCAAATTGCGCGAAAAAATTGGTGATAATTACTTTAAAACCGTAAAAGGTGTAGGGTATAAGTTTGAGTTTTAAACTATTTAAAAAATATTTTTACTAAAAATTACATTTTGGTAATATAAAACTTACATATAAAGTTATTTTCCCGAAGCAATTAATCACAAAAAATTTATTTTTCACTGGCTGTTGAATCGCCATCTGCACAACATTCTTCTGATGGAGCCGAACATTCTGTTGCGCAAGCCTCAGCACTTTTTGAGGCGTGGTATTTTGTTACTTCAAAGTAACTTAAAAAACCAATGCTTAACATCAACCCAAACCAAAAAACAATTTTATTTATTTTAGTTTTACGTTTTTCTTTAACAGTAGGTTCGCAATCGCAATTACCTTTTGTATTACAATTTAGCTTTGGTAAAACATAAAGCGAATAATACGACATTGTAAACGAAACCGCGCTAAGTGCAATTAACAAAGGTTCTAAAGCTCCAACTAAAGGTGAGCTGGCAATACTTGCCGACGATACTCCAAACAACGACGCTACGGGGCTGGCGCAAACACCCACGCAAGCACCACTTTTGCAGCATGATAATAATATAGGCGCAGCAGATGTAATTCCTCCTGTTAGTGTTGTCCAAATAGTTTTTTTTGTTTTCATGGTTAAAGTTTATTTAATTGACGATAATATTTTTTTCTGAACCAAAAGGATAGCTGCACTAAGGCAATTAAAGCAGGAACTTCAACCAATGGGCCAATTACACCCGCAAAAGCTTGTCCGCTGTTAATACCAAATACTCCTATTGAAACGGCAATAGCTAATTCAAAATTATTTCCAGAGGCAGTAAATGATAAAGCGGCATTATCTTCATAATTTGCTCCAAAATATTTTCCAACAAAAAACATTAAGGTAAACATTATTGCAAAGAATATTACTAGAGGAATAGCAACTTTAAAAACATCTAAAGGAAGCGATACTATCATACTGCCTTTAAGGCTAAACATAACCACAATTGTAAATAAAAGTGCAATTAAAGTAATGGGAGAAATGAATGGTATGAATTTTTTTGTCAGCCATTCCTCACCTTTTAATTTTATTAGTGTAAATCGGCTTATTAAAGCTGCAACAAAAGGAATTCCTAAATAAATGCCAACGGTTTTGGCAATCTCTGTCATGGTAATGTTAAGAGGCAAACCATTAATACCAAAGAGCGGTAACATAACCTCCAAATAAAAATAAGCATATGCACTAAAAAAGAACACCTGTAACAAAGAGTTGATGCCTACCAAGCCTGCAACCAATTCTCGGCTCCCCTCTGCCAATTCATTCCAAACAATCACCATAGCAATGCATGGTGCCAAGCCAATTATTATGAGTCCAATCATATAATCGGGGTTGTTTTTTAAAAACAATATGGATAAACAGAACATCAAAAACGGACCAATAATCCAGGTAATAATAAAAGAAATTAAGAGTAATTTTGGTTTAGCCAAAATCTTAGGAATTTGTGAAAACTTTACCTTTGTTAATGGCGGATACATCATCAAAATTAAACCAATGGCTAAAGGGATATTTGTACTGCCATCTGAATAAGAATTGATATAATCAGCAGAGCTAGGTATAAAATAACCTATTCCTACTCCGAGTAGCATAGCTAAAAAAATCCACAAAGTTAAATACCTGTCTAAAAAATTTAATTTTTTGCGGTTCGCCACCGGAGCGCAATTATTTGCTGACATATTATGTATGATTAATTTTTCTTTTTTGTAAAATCTAAATGGTTTATTCACGTTAACTGAAAATAATATTGGTTAAACCAATTTGTTTTTTCGGTGATCTAAGTAATATATAAAATACCTGTTTCAATTTTATTTTTTCGTTCAACTTTATTCCGAACGCTGCATAAGCCCAGTTTTCTTTATATACAGGATTTGCATTGCTTACTGTATTAAAAAACAATTCCTCAAAGGCGGTTACATATAATTTTTGATTAATGCCAATATCAGCACCTATTAAATAACGTACGCGGTAAGTAAATGGTGTTTTATTTGTAATACGATTTTGTACAAACCTACCATCGAAACGGACGCGGTGCGTTAAATTAATTTTTTTAATGGCATGTTTATATTTTGCCCGTAAGTAAAAGCGGTTTTCGTTTACATAATTGTCGTAAACAGCGTTTGCTCTCTGATAAACATAGCTAGCTGTTAGCGAAAATTTTGTAGTTAAGTTATAACTAAGCGATTGCTCCGAATAAAACAATAAAAAATTTGCATCTTTATTTATGTTTGGTTTATTAAAATTTATCAGCGTAAAAGCACCAAAATAATAAAAGCCGTAACCTAATTTAGGGCTTAAGTCGCCCGAATGGTCAATAGTAGGAAAAACACCACCTACATAAACGCTTTGTGCTTTGGCAAAAAAATAAATTGTAGTTGCTAGTATTAAAACTATTATTTTATTAAAAAACATAAACTAAATTTTTGAAAAAACGTATAATGTTTCTAATGCTATTTGCTGGCAACGCTCGTTATATTTTTGGTCTTGTAAAGGTGTGTTGTCAAATTCCTTTGGGTCGTTATAAGTTGTGGTAATTCTTAAATCATTATTTGGAATAAAGGGGCAGTTTTCTTCGGCTTCGCCGCAAGTCATAATAGCTGCAAAATCTTTATTCGGATTTTTGGCATCATCATACAGTTTTGAAAAACAAACTTCTGGTTTTTCGTTATCGTCAAAATAAACATGATAGATAGCATTTGCATCTTCATTTATTTTTTTAATGTTGAACCCTAATTTTTTTAAAGCATTAATTGCGTTTACATTAAATGCTGTGGCTTCTGTTCCACCCGAAAAAGAATTTATATTTTTTGCTGAATAATAATTTGCCGCAACGCTTGCCCACACTTGCCCAAAGTGGCTCCGGCGCGAATTATGCGTGCAAATGTAAACTAAATTCACTGTTTGATTTATAGCTACTTTTTTAGAAATATAATTTGAGATTTTTTCTAAAAGTAATTTACGTTCGTTCAAAATACTATCGAATTGCGCAACTAATTTATCGCAATATGTTTTTATTGTTGGATACATTTTATTTTTTGCTCTCTGATTTTAAAATTAATTTTTGTTTCACATAATCAAACATAAAAAACATTTCGGTAGCAATTTGGTGACAACGCTCGTCGTACTTTTGGTCTTGCGATGGGGTGTTATCATAATACTTTGGGTCTTCGTAAGGTAAACCAATTCTAATATCCGCTCCTTCAACTACAGGGCAAGAT
>JAYVGH010000006.1:0-6783 GCA_043772435.1 Bacteroidota bacterium | reverse complement strand
CTCTACCACTGAGCTACAACAGCTAATTAAAAATATCTGAAAATTTGTTTTCTAAGCGTTGTTTCAAAACTTTAAAATACCTGCAAAGTAAAATGCTTTCGCACTACTTTGCTCGCACTACCACTGGCAGTAAGCGGTGCTTTTAATTTTTTTTACGCCTTGATAAACCAAATTTTGAGATATTTTATTTTGAATTTTTGGCATTAATAAATTCAAATCTTACTCAAAATGTCAATCTTTTAAAGAACATACTTTTACACACACCAAAAGTCCCTCATTTTTGGGGACTGCCAAGATAGAAAAAAATCGTGATACACAATGTTATTTTTCTCTTGTCCCATATTGTTGGTATGGGGTATGTTTTTTATCAACTTCACAAATTTCTTTACTCAATCTCCTTCTTTTCCAACCTTTTATTTTAAGAGCGAAATACGGGTTTTGCTTCGGCAAGCTCAGTATAAATTTCTCGCCCCGTATTTTGTTCCAAAATTTTAATGAGCGAAAGACGGGTCTCGAACCCGCAACCTCCAGCTTGGAAGGCTGGAGCTCTACCAATTGAGCTACTTTCGCTTTTACAAAGTTTAAAAAATTGTTTTTTTGTTGTTGAACAACATTTTTTTAATATTTATTTACCTTAGTTAGTAAACTCTTTATAAAAAACTTTGTTCGCGTAAAAAAATCTAATTTTTTAAATTTTTTTTATTTACAATTTTACAATTTGTAATCTCTTTAGCTTTGTGGGGACAGGAGGATTCGAACCTCCGAAGTCGAAACAACAGATTTACAGTCTGTCCCATTTGGCCACTCTGGTATATCCCCAATAACAAAAAAGAGCCGAAGAAGGGACTCGAACCCCCGACCTACTGATTACAAATCAGTGGCTCTACCAGCTGAGCTACTTCGGCTTATTTTTTAGTTGCTTCGAAAAATTGTTTTTTTAGCGTTGAACTTTGCTTTTAAAATACTCATTTAACAAAGTAAATTCCGCTTTTAAACCCAACACACAAAATCGCTCAAAAGTCTATTGGACTTTTGCCGCGTCTAAAAAAATCTAATTTTTTGAAGCAACTATTTTGCTTTACATTAATACATTTAAAGAACTTTTTACTCACTTTCCCTATAAAAGGGGTGCAAAGGTAATAGTATTTTTGCAATTAACAAAAAAAAACGTAAAAAAATGAAAAAATATTTGAGAGTTTTTTGTATAAATTAGATGTTAAATTTCTATAATTTTAAAAATTAATTAAAATCGCAAAAATTATGCAAAATATAAAGCTTGAACAGATTTTGTTCTTAGATATTGAGACTATTCCTAATGTATATAATTATACAGATTTAGAACCAAAAACTAAAGAATTGTGGGATAAAAAATGGACGTATAATAAGGAAGTAAGCGGTAAGGAGCAATATCAAAAAGCCGGTATTTATGCCGAATTTGCTTTAGTATTATGTATTGGCGTTGGATTTTATAATGAGGGCAAATTAAGAGTTAGAACTATTGCCGGGGCTAATGAAATAAACGTTTTAACTGAATTAAGTGAGTTGATGAATAAACATTTTAACACACCTAATCATTATTTATGTGCACATAACGGTAAGGAGTTTGATTTTCCGTTTTTATGTCGCCGTTTGCTAATAAATAATTTGCCTTTGCCAAAACTGTTGCAATTGCAGGGTTTAAAGCCTTGGGATATTAAACACATTGATACTATGGAATTGTGGAAATTTGGTGATTATAAAAACTTTACCTCGCTAAATTTATTGGCGCATATTTTTAATATTCCATCGCCAAAAGATGATATTGACGGCAGCCAAGTAGCCAAAACATATTACGAAGATAAGGATTTACCAAAAATTGAAACCTATTGTAAAAAAGATGTAATTACATTGGCAAGGGTTTACAATAGATTTGTGGGCTTGGGGAATTTGGCGGATGAAGATGTGGTTTATGTTTAGGATTTTAAAAATTATATTGATTATTTTATTTACAAATTGTTCTTACAAGCATTCAATTATAGTGTGTTATAATGATAGCCTGAAAGAAACTAATAATTACACAAAACGCAGATTTGGGATGTATTCCATTAAAAAGGGTGTTAAAACGATTAACGATTCTATTTCTGAAAAAATAATAGAAAAAACGAAATATAAATACAAAACTAGCTGCCAAGGTGCCGTATTATATTATAATTTTTTTAATGAGAAAACTATTATTTATGATAGTTTAGGACATATAAAAAATACATCTAGGAAATATAGAAAAAATTATAACTCACAATCTTATGAGTAATATTGCTTTTAAAAAATAACTTCAACAAAAACATTCCTATCTTTAACCCATTATTTTTTATCTATGCAAACACGCATTGCTATTATTGGAAGCGGAAGTTGGGCAACAGCTTTAGCCAAATTATTTTTAAATAATTGCGATAGAATAAATTGGTTTATACGAAACCAAGCCGATATTGATTATTTTAAAGAGTACACCAATAACCCAAAATACTTAAGTTCGGTAGATTTTGAGGTTGATAAAATTAATTTTTATAATTCGATAACAGATTGCTTTTTAAATTCGGATATTATTGTGTTAGCAGTACCATCGGCATTTTTACATGATACCTTTGATAATTTAACAGCAGAAAATTTTAAAGAGAAACAATTTTTTTCGGCAATAAAAGGTATTATACCACAACACAATTTAATTGTGGGCGAGTATTTAAATCAAATTTATGATGTGCCGTTTGATAATATTGGAGTTATTACAGGTCCTTGTCATGCTGAAGAAGTCGCCATGGAAAAGTTGAGTTACTTAACCATTGCGTCGCAAAACAATGCAAAGGCGCAAACGGTTAGTACACTTTTAAATTGTAGGTATTTAAAAAGTACTGTTAGTGATGATATTTATGGCACTGAATACAGCGCAGTTTTAAAAAACGTTATTGCAGTAGCAGGTGGTATTTGCCACGGGTTGGGTTATGGCGATAATTTTTTGGCAGTGTTGGTTAGCAATGCCATACAAGAAATAAAACGTTTTGTAGATGCTGTGCACCCAATTAATAGAGATATTAATGCCTCTGCATATTTGGGCGATTTGTTGGTAACGGCTTATTCGCAATTTAGTAGAAATAGAATGTTTGGCACCATGCTTGGCAAGGGTTATGGCGTAAAGCATGCACAGTTAGAAATGAACATGATTGCCGAAGGGTATTATGCTGTAAAATGTGTGTACGAAATAAATAAAAACTACAAAGTGCCCATGCCCATTACTAACGCGGTTTATAATATCATCTATCAAAATAAAGACGTAAAAAAAGAAATTATTAATTTATCTAATTTGCTATCCTAATAAATGCGCGGCTTTGCATTGTTTATATCGGTTTTGCTACATCCTATGTTAATGGCTACATACGGTTGTTTATTATTGTTTTTTGGAATAAAAAATTCGGTGTACGATTTTATGACTCCCGTTGAAACCAAATGGCGAATTACCGTTATTGTATTTTTGTTTTCGTTTTTATTTCCTGCATTAAATATTTTTATAATGTTTCGGTTAAAACGTTTACGAAGCATTACACTCTCAAATCAAAAAGATAGGACGTTTCCGTACATTATGACTGCTATATTTTATTTTGGTTTATTTTATTTGCTTATGGATATAAATATTTGGAACAGCATAAAAGTATTTGTAATTGGAGCAGGTTTAGCAATATTATTAACCGCTTTTATTAATTTAAAATACAAAATAAGCGCCCACATGGTTGGTATTGGAGGACTATTGGGCATTTTAATTTCATTATCGTATTTAATAAAATACGATATGACGGTATTTTATATTGTAGTAATTATTTTAGCAGGTTTTGTTGGCTTTGCCCGCTTATATTTAAAGGAGCATAAACCTAGTCAATTGTACACAGGTTTTTTGTTGGGGCTTGTTGTACAAATAGGTTTATTTTTTGCTTTGCAGAAAGTGACGTTTGCGTAGGAACGACATTTTTGTAAATTTTAAAATACAAATTTTGATTTGTCTGTAATTTGAACATTGATAAAAATAAGTAATATCCTTTTAAGCAAAAACTCAGTATTACAAATACTGCGGAGCGGTTACTATTAATGCTTTCGATTTGTGAAAGGCTACGTTATCAAGATATAATCACAAAATACCACATAAGCCCAGATTTTTTTAATAATTAGCATCTTTTTTTGGTTTTGCATTAATGAGAGGTAAGGTAAATAGTAACCAGATGGCATTTAATCCTAACCACCAAAGCATTACACGGTTTTTCCAAAAGGCATTCTCCATTTCTATGTCAATAAACCCATAAATTTTCGGATCCTTTACGCTAACAATAGAGTGCTTTTTTTCAACGGCTTTTATGCTCTTTAGATAATCTTGGTAGCCTTTACTTACATGAATAGCTGTGGCATTCGCCGAATTAAACTGAGCTCTATGATTCTTCTCATCCGAATTTCCTCCACCTTCTTGATCAACCATAGCCCACATCCGTATCGTATCACCTTTTTTCCATCCTGCATCAACAATTGGGTAAATAGAATAAACGTTGGAACCTCTTGCCTGTTTAATATAAACCGTTCCTTCAAAAGATGTAAGGATTTTGGTTTTTGTTTTATTAAGTTGAATGTAGGTGTTCTTATCCAACTTTAATGCTTCTGATAAACTAAGGTTTTTAATTGTAGTTTGGCTCCCATACATTTTATCAATACCCATGTAGTCAGAATAAAATAAACCGGTAATAAAACTTCCAATAAAAGCCAGAAACAATCCAAGTACAAATCTGCGCTTAAGCAATGGAACAGGCAAAAAATAAGAGCTCATAAAGGCTGAAAAACTTCCAAGAAGCGCGGTTATCATCGCCGGAATATTATGACCGTTGGAAAGAAGATGTGAAACTGCAACTACAATTCCGTTGATAAAAACAAGGCCGTAAATAATACCCAGTGTATTGCGCAAAATAAAATTATTTTTCATTAAAAAAATTTAATAGTGTTTAAAATAAAATCAGCTCTTCATAAAATTATTGAATCTACGTAAATATTCATAAATGTCGTTAATTATTTCACGGGTTTGTAAAACCTGCTGAGCGGGTAAAGTGTAAAAGCAAACATTGCCTAATTTTCAATCAATACTTTTTCTATTAAAAATTATATAGCCAAAATGAAAAAAGAAGGAGAAGGGGTTTTGGTATTGGTCGTAATAATTTACCCCCACACTTATCGGGCCAATAGCTGTGTTATATACCGCTGCCGCCATACCCGTAAAATGAGACGTTAAAAATGGGGTGCTGTAATTTGCTTTATCATCGGCTGTTTTTAAAATAGTATACACAGGCTGAAAAATATAAGCTTCTACTCGAATATCTAAACTTTTTATGGGGGTGGTAATAGCTTTTAAGCCTCCGACCAAATAATTGTGTGCACGGTAAGCATCAATAAAAAAAGTTTGACTTTCGGGTGTTGGATTAAATGCGGGAGCCGACAAAATTGTGGCCTGGTAATTACTAAAAAAGGTTTGTGTAGAATAAACGGCTTCGCCAAAAACACCTATTTTAAAGCCTCTAAAGGTTTTTATATATTTATCAATTGTAAATTTTAATTGTAACCAGGTGGGGTGAATTCTTCGCTCAAATTTATTAGTATCTGTAGTGGTGTTGCCAGGTATGTGTGTTTCTGTACCTTCTAAGGCTCTGGCTCTAAAGTTAAGATACATTCCTTCGGTAGCATACATTTTTCTGTTTAAGGTGTTAATTTTATAATTTGCCTGTGTGTACCAGTAATCAAAATAGGTAATATCTGCAGTATCTAATCTTGTAAAATTATCATTTGGATAATATTGGTTTCGCCATTCGGTAAATCCCCCCGCCAAATTAAATTGTGAAATATTGCCCACAGGTACGCCAATTTTTAATTCTCCAAATTTATCCTCTTGTACTAAATATGCCGGTTTTAAAAAATCGTAAAATAAAATACTGCTTGTGTAATAATCCCACCGCGAAAAAGTAAATGAGGGCTCAATAAAAACAGGCAATTTTCCCGAAAAATCAAAACGAAGCTTTGAATAAGTACCCGAATATAATTTACCAATATAGCCATTTACGTAAGCATTAAAACCAATTTTACCTAAATAATTATATTGTAAAGCCGCAAAAGCCTCACTAATTGGTCGGTTAGAAAGAATAGCGCCGGCATCAACATAAAAAGGTTTTTCTTTTTTACCAATTAATTTTAAGGTATATTTATTTGTAGCACTATCTTTTATAGCTACCGGAAATATATGACGTATTTTATCGTCGCTGGCAAGCCTAAAATAACGTTTTTTTAATTGATTAAGTGTAAACGGTTTTTGTTTAAAAAATAAGCTTTTAACAATAAATTGATTTTGTTTTTTAGTAAAACCCATTACTTGTAAATTATTAAAAGTAGTACTATCAAAATTTTTATAGTTAGTAAAAAGTTTACGTTTAGAAGCTAAATCGGTAGCATAAACTTGCCGTTGCATTTGTTTTTTTATTTGCGGGATGTTGCGCAAAGTAGCGTAATACCCACTGTCTATTAAACGTTGCGCATCGTCAAAATTAAAAATACTTACATCGCTCCAAGGCTCTATAAGAACTCCTTTTTCGTTTAAGGGATTAAAAACAGTTTCGCTCATTAACAAATTTCGTAGCTGTAAGTATAAGTCATCATCATCTGGGCTCTTTGTTTTTTCGGATACGTTTGAACCAATAATATAATCGGGTGTAAAATCTTTTTGCATCACACTTATAG
>JAYVGH010000005.1:0-27950 GCA_043772435.1 Bacteroidota bacterium | reverse complement strand
TAGCCAACGCATTTTGCAAGCACATTTAAAAACCGCACAAGCAACCGCACAGACCAAAGTTTTTAAAAGAGCTTGCAAAGCCGACCCAAAAGAAAAATTGAATTAAAAAAAATTTCCAACGCTTTTAAAAAAAATAAAAAATACGCAACGCACAGCCGACACTCAATGACACGACAACTGAATAACGACAATGGTTTACAAGCACGGTGGACAGAACGCTAGCGCCTAACAGCACCTACAAAAAATTGACGGTTCACTGCTCCGCAGACACATTTGTGGTTAATAAAGCATTTGTTTTCCGCATAAACATTTGTAGTCAAAATCGCCAACTTCTTAAACCCACAAACCGTTAGAACATTTTTAAACGAAAAATTAGTTTTCTTAATACATATATCCTTAAATTTATTCACACAAAAATAACTACATAACATGAACCCAAAAGTTGATTGGTATTTTACCAAAAATAAAAATTGGCAGGAAGAAATTGAGGCATTGAGAACAATTGTACTTAGCTGCGAACTTACCGAAGAATTAAAATGGGGCGTACCTTGTTACACGTATGAAAAAAGTAATGTTGTTTTAATACATGTGTTTAAAGAGTACTGCGCACTTTTGTTTCACAAAGGCGTGTTGTTAAAAGATACTAAAGCTATTCTCATCCAACAAACGGAAAACGTTCAATCGGCTCGACAAATAAGGTTTACCAATGTAAAGGAAATAATTAAACTGGAAAAAATTGTGAAAGGTTATATTAAGGAAGCCATTGAAATAGAAAAATCCGGCACAAAAGTACCTATGAAAAAGGCTACAGAATTTACTATACCTAAAGAATTTAAAACTAAATTAGACGAACTTCCCGCTTTAAAAAAAGCTTTTTACGCCTTAACACCAGGGCGACAAAGAGGCTATCTACTTTATTTTTCTGCAGCCAAACAGGCTAAAACCCGCGAGGCAAGGATTGAAAAATACACAAAACAAATTCTTAACGGAAAAGGGTTAGAGGATTAATACTCCTGTGAATTTTGTGTTTTCTATTACCACGAATTTTTTAAAACACAAGTTTTTGTATTTGAAAAAAATTGTTAAAATTGATATGATTTATAGCCAACGTAAAACAAATACTAAATTTACATGGCAAAAAAAAACAATACTTGCTGTAATAAAAACAAAATCAACCGCTGCAAGTGTAGAAGATTTTATTAATGCAATTACCGTTGAACAAAAGCGAAATGACAGCTTTGTATTTTTAAAAATGATGCAAAAAGCCAGCGGGCATGAGCCTATATTATGGCGCAACTCTATTATAGGTTTTGGAATTAAACGATACAATAGCCCAACCACAGGTAGAGAAGTAAATTGGTTGTTGACAGGTTTTGCTCCGCGCCAAACAAATTTATCGTTGTGCCTTATGATGAATATTAATGAGCAAACCGACACTCTTAAAAAACTCGGCAAGCATAAAATCGGTGTTGGCTGCCTAAATGTAAATAAACCGGAAGCTATAGATCTAAAAAAATTATAAGGAATGATAGATGCCTCACTAAAAACAAAAGTAGAATAGATATTTGATTTCATATAAAATAATTAAACATAAAACTTAAGCTTATATTTTTTCGTCATTGCAAGGTTACGAAGTAATCTCAAAATTAGCCTAGCTTTGCGATTGCTTTGGGTAAAGCCCCTTGCAATGACGAGCTGAACAAACCGATTATAAAATTTTAATATATAAATTATAAGATATAATTATTTATAGCCATGGAACCTTTAAAAGAATTATTTAATAAAAAATTTTATGTGGAATTTGCGCAAGAATTTTATAAAGTTGATAAAAATTTTAACCCGGATAAATTTGTAAAACAAGTAACCGAAAATCTTGAAATACTTTCGCTAAACCAACGCATGCGAAATACATCGCAGGTATTAAAACAACACTTACCGCAAGATTATAAAAAAGCCATTGATGTACTATTTAAAGTTATCCCTAATACTAAAAAAGGTTACACTAATTTAGTATTTCCTGATTTTGTGGGGCTATTTGGGCACGATGACAATTCAACTTCTTTAGAAGCGTTAAAGTATTTTACACAATTTGGTTCGTCGGAATTTGCCATTCGCGAATTTTTAAAACGCGATTTTGTAAAAACTATAAAGGTAATAAATGTGTGGGCAAAAGATAAAAACCATCACGTAAGGCGTTTGGCATCTGAGGGTAGTCGCCCACGTTTACCTTGGTCGTTTAAATTAGATGAAGTAATTAAAAATCCAAAAAGCACGCAAACAGTTTTAGAAATTTTAAAAGAAGATGAAGAATTGTATGTAAAAAAATCGGTAGCCAATCATTTAAACGATTTGTCGAAAGATAATACCAACTATATGTTACACTTAATTAGCGGATGGAGTAAAAATAATGTCCATACTTTGTGGATAATAAAACACGCCAGTAGAACGCTAATTAAAAAAGGTAATATACAGTCCTTAGCTCTTTTTAATTTTGAAAAAAAACCAAAGCTAAAACTTGAAAATTTTAAAATTATAAATTCAAAAATAAATTTGGGAGACAGTTTGCATTTTGAATTTGACATTACTTCCGAAAAATTAACCACTCAAAAACTTGTTATTGATTATTGTATACATTATCGTAAAAAATCAGGTGGACATTCGCTAAAAATTTTTAAACTAAAAGAATTTGAGTTAAAGCCAAACCAAATAATAAAAATTAGTAAAAAACAACTCATTAAAGATTTTACTACACGTAAACACTATGCCGGCACTCATTTTGTAGAACTACAGATAAACGGTGCTGTTTTAAATAAACTAAGTTTTGAGTTAAACACTATTAATTCTTAACTCACCTACCCCCTACCTTAATTTACCGATTTGGTGTTTTTTATCAAAAATTTGTGCCCTAATTTTGATGCATAAATTAAAACAATATAAAGAATGACAACATTAGAAGATCAATTTAAAAACGACGATAATTTTAATAAATGGGTTAAAAATCAACGCAGGGGGCGAATAATAACAGGTTTATTTGTACTAGGTGCGGCTGGCCTTTATTTTATGCGCGAAACGGGCACTCTAATTCCGCATTGGGTATTTAGCTGGCCAATGTTATTAATTGCTGTGGGATTTATTTCGGGAATAAAACACCAGTTTAAAAATGCAAAATGGTTAATTTTAATTGCCATAGGAGGTATATTTTTAACCGGCGATATTTTTCCTAATTTAAGTGTAGAGCGTTACGAAGTGCCTTTGGCATTATTAGTAATTGGTTTAGTACTAATTTTTAAACCAAAAAACAAACACCACCATTTTTCAAAATACAAATACAGTAAGCACGGTTTTAAACATGGCGAAACATGGAATATAGGGGCAAATGATGCCTCGGCAAACAGCAGCGACGATTATATTTTAATAAACAATGTGTTTGGAGGTACTAAACGAAACATAATCAGTAAAGATTTTAAAGGCGGTGAAATAAAAAACACCTTTGGCGGATGCGAAATAAATTTAATGCAGGCGCAAATTACAAACGAGGCTGTACTTACAATTAATCAACAATTTGGTGGTTGCGAAATTATTGTACCAAGCAATTGGGTAATAAAATCAGATTTGGTATGTATATTTGGAGGAGTTGAAGATGAGCGTGCGCCTATGAATGCAGCCACTATGGCAAATGCAAAAACATTAGTGTTGCGTGGTAACGTGTTGTTTGGCGGTGTAGAAGTTATATCGTATTAAAATATACGTCACCTCGATTAGGGAGGAACGACCGTATTGAGAAGTGAAATAGACAAAAATTCTCGATACGCTTTTACAAGCACAGGTAAAAGCTACTCGAACTAACATTAAATGAACAAAAAAAATAAATAATTAAAAATAAAAAAATATGAATTGGTATTTAGTAAAATTAATTTACAGCCTCGATGGCTGCGACAACACAACCAATGCGCAATTTGATGAACAACTGCGTTTAATTAACGCCAATAACGAAGAGGGTGCGTATTTTAAAGCCAAGCAAATGGGCAAACAATTTCAAAGTAGTTTTACAACCGAAAACGGTAATTTGCTAAGTTTTAATTTTATTGATGTAAGCGAAGTAATAAAAGTTGAACAGTTAACAGATGGTGTTGAAATTTATAGCAACACTATTGAAACCCATGATAAAAAAAGTTTTATCCATTCTGTTTTACAAAAAGGCATGGCAATACAAAGCAAGCATCTAGTTTTTTCTTAAATTTAAAAATGCAAATTTTAAAACCAAGTTTAAAAAATAAGCTACTAATTTATATTAGTGCTTGGTTTATTATTTGTATGGTAGTTTTAGCTTCTACTATTTTTCAGCTAACAAAAAATTGCAATTTAGGAGGTATTGATGCTTTAATTTCTATTTCGCTAACAGCTTTACCTTTGCTATTCTTATTTTTTTTACAAAATTATTTACCCAATTCTTTAAATAAATTTAACACACAACTTATAATAAGTATAGGTTTAGTAATTGGCGTTACATACTTACAAAAATCTATTCTACCTTTTGTTTATGAATTGCACGGTAAAGCAAATTTTACTAACATTTATAAACAAACTGAAACGTTGCGCCTGTTTATTGTGTTTTTGCAAAGTGTATTCTTTTTTGCCGCTATGTGGATTTTAAATTTTATAAAAAACAATACTAAACAACAATCTTACAAACAACAAGCCGAATTAACATTGCGTGATGCTGAGTTAATTAAACTCCGCCAGCAATTACAACCGCATTTTTTGTTTAACAGTTTAAATTCTATAAATGCTTTAGTTGTTTCGCAACCACAATTGGCGCGTAAAATGATTCAAAATTTATCTGATTTTTTACGTGGCACTTTAAAAAAAGATGAGAATAAATTAGTAAACTTAGAAGAGGAACTTAATCTTTTGCATTTGTATTTAGAAATTGAAAAAATCAGATTTGGACATCGATTACAATTAGAATTTAATATTAACGAACACAGTAAACAATTAAAGCTACCTTCACTTATTTTGCAACCCATTGTGGAGAATGCCATTAAATTTGGGCTTTACAATGTGTTAAACGATGTTACAATTTCAATATCTACAAAAGTAACTGCATCAAGTTTAATTATAGAAGTTAAAAATCCTTATGAAGAAGATGCCCTACAAACTCGTAAAGGCGAAGGTTTTGGCTTGTCGCTTATTGAACGCAGGTTACAATTGGTATATCATCGTAATGATTTATTAGCTATTCAAAAAAACAATAACGTATTTATAACCACACTTATAATTCCGCAATAAAAAATGATTAAAGTTATATTAATAGATGATGAACCTTTGGCACGTTTAATTGTGCAGGAGTATTTACAAACGTTTTCAAATTTTGAAATAGTAGCGCAATGCGATAATGGTTTTGAAGCCGTTAAAGCTATTCAACAACACAATCCGGATTTAATTTTTTTAGATATTCAAATGCCAAAAATAAATGGTTTTGAAACCTTAGAATTATTAGAAACTAAACCGGCCGTAATATTTACCACAGCCTTTGATGAATACGCCCTAAAAGCTTTTGAACAAAACGCAACCGATTATTTATTAAAACCCTTTAGCGAAGAACGTTTTAAAAAAGCCATTGAAAAATTTTTAGCTTTTACTAAAAAAGAAGTACAAACAACTAAAGTTGAAAAGCTGTTGGATACAGCCGGCAAGCATCAAGACGAAGCGCACCGTATAGTGGTAAAAAACGGAAGTACAATTTTAATTTTACCAATTAACGATGTACTGTACATTGAAGCCTACGACGATTATGTAAAGATTTTTAACAACGACACCTTTTATTTAAAAAAGAAAACAATGGGTTATTATGAGCAAATATTAGATGCTCAACAATTTGTGCGCATTCATCGTTCGTACATTTTAAATGTAAATTATTTAACTAAAATTGAACCTTTAGATAAAAACAACTCCTTAGCCATTTTAAAAAATGGTATTAAAATACCATTAAGTAAAACAGGTGGAATAAAATTGAAAGAAGTGTTGAGCCTATAAGCTGTTTACTGCAATACGCCGATATCTTTACCAACCTGTAAAAAAAATGTTTTTACGGCTTCGGCAGTTTTAGTGTCGCTGGTAGCTCGTATATAGGTATCAGTTAATGTCATTATATTTTGATGATAAAATTTTTTCATTTCATCAACACTCATATCTTTTGTCCATAAATCTATACGCAAGGTATTGTTTTCTTTAGCATCCCAAAGAGCTAACATAATACTTTTACTTTCACTTTTTTCGCCACTATCTGGCGCTTCCCAAAATATTTGGGTTGGCAAGTGATTTTCATCAACAGTAACAGTAAATTTTATTTCAGTAGTTTTCATTTAATTTTTTATTTAGTGTAAAAACACAATTTAATTTATAAAATTATATTCTCGCCTACTTTTTTTCCTTGATAAAAAAAGTAATAAAAAAAATCAAGTCATCATAAAATTTTGCTAAAATACAAACAAATTTATTTAAAGATTTAAAATTGTAATACAAATAGTTTTATTAGGAGTAAATAACAATTGTAAATAAATTAGGTGCGTTTCAAATTGTTTTACTCTTCTAATATTTTAAATTCTACACGTCGGTTTTGAGCATGTTCAATTTCGCTACATGGTATATTATTACCACATTTATTTAGTAGTTTACCTTTGCCATAACCAACTGAAATAATCCGTTCACGGTCTATACCCGAAGCGCACACATAATCGGTGGCTGATTTAGCTCTTAACTGACTTAATTTTAAATTATCGGCATCGCTACCTTTACTATCAGTATGCGCGCTTAATTCTATTTTTAATGCTTTATTAGTGTTTAGCACCAAAATTACTTTATCTAATACTTCTTTAGCTTGAGGCAATAAATCGGTTTTATTGCTTTCAAATAAAATACTTTCAATTATTGTTTTCGATTTTTGGTTTGTTTTTGTTGGAACCATTAAATCTAACCAAGGGTCGTCAATATCTATGTTTCTTAATCGGGTAATTTCCGAATCAATTGGTTTATAATTAAATTTTGCCCCTTTTTGATGCGTCATAATCTTTACTAAATTATCGTCGTTACTATAAACAATAATATTGTTAAACACATCTAATATATTATCGGTATTTTCCGCGCTTAAATAAAAGCGTTTTAAAAATGGTAAGTATTTAAATTTAAAAGAGCCAAAATCATCTGTAATTGTGCTATCAATTACCTGATAATTATCGTTTAATAATAATATTTTTAATTTACCTATTGGGTTATTTACATTGTCGCCATACAATTTAGCTTTTACATCCATTTTCATTTCTTCATCTGCAATGCTAATGTCGTTAAATCGTTCGTTGTAATCGGAATTCACTTTAAAGGACTTTCTGATGCCCGCAAGCGTATCAAAATTCCCAACTAATTTATCGTCTTTATTTAAAAAATCTAATTTTTCACCGTTTCCAATTTCTTTGGCATCTACACCTAAAAAATAACCATTGTCGGGTTTAATGTTTTCAAATACAAAAGCGCCTAACATATTAGTTGTAGTTTTTTTAATAATGGTGTTACGTTTATTAGAAAGATAAATTGTTTTGTTAGCAAAGAATTTTTTTTGTTTTGATGAGGAAAGAACTAATTTTCCGCCAATGTTACTTACATAATTATTATCAATACAATTTTTTAAATCATCAGGTTTTAAAACCCACTCACAATAATTGTTTACAGATTTATTAGTTGCTATTGTTTTATTTTTAGAACTAATTAAAGTAAGCTGACTGGAATTGGCATCTAAACCTTTTGTATCAAGTTTAACTGATGATATTTCGGACGCTTTAATACCTGTAAAAGAAAATGCTCCAAAACGGTTAGTGTAAGTACTTTTAATGGTTTGGTTTTTTGCATTTACTAAATAAACAGCACGATTATTAATAGTAAGTTTTGGATTATTATTTAAACATATTTTACCGACAAAAATAACGGTAGGCTCGGTAATTTTAGGGTCGGTTGACATTAAACTTTCCGACTTTTTTACTTTAATTACCTTTGCCAAAAAACGATTATTATAAGCAGTATCGTCAATCATTTTTGATTTTCCATCAAATATAATTTTGTGAAACGCTTTAGAAAAAGCAGTTGTATCAACATCTTCGTCGTTTAAATAATAAAAAGGAATGTTTAATTCATACGTCATTTTATATTGAAATTTATCTTCGGGAATATTATTCGCTACAACTTCTAAAAACATAACGGGGCATTGTGGGTGCTGAAAATACACACGGTAAATTTTACCAAAATTTAATTTGAGCATTAAATCGGGCTTATTTTTTGTATTAAAATTTTGAATAGTATTATCTCCATCTTTAATTGTTACCGAAACATTTGTATGCGTTTCGTTATTTAATTGAGGATGCCCAATTACAGTAATTTGAGAAAAATAATTTGTTATGCTTAAAAAAGCAACTATTAAAAATATAATAGGTTTCATTTATTAAAAAAATTATGGTTTTATTTATTAAGTTTTTCAGCCATTATAATAGCTTCGTAAAGGTTTACCATACCGCCATTTTTTCCTAAGCTACTAAATTTTACTAATTTATCTTTAGTGCCTGGTTTTATAACTTTTGTCTTTTTATAGGTTTTTAAACTACTTTTAATTAATATTTTTTTAATTTGCTTTGGCGTTAAACTGGGGTAATAACTTTTTAAAACTGCAGCAACACCGCAGGTAACAGGCGTTGCCATACTTGTGCCACTCGCATCTTTATACTCGTTTTTTGGTGTGGTAGAGTAAATATCAACACCAGGAGCAAATACGTCTACTGTTTTTTTACCGTAATTACTAAATTTTGCCACTATTTTTTCGTTTGGTTTCCAACTTAATGCTCCTACATCAATAAAATTAGGAGCTATTTTACCATCCTCCAATTTTTTGCAAGGATAATGAACAACTTCATCAATATCTGTATGGTCGTTACCAGCAGCGTGAATTAATAAAACACCTTTACTTTCGGCATATTTAACAGCATCATCTACAACTTTTTTATCCCAACTATATTTTTTACCAAAGCTCATATTTAAAATTTTAGCGCCATTATCAACAGCGTAGCGAATAGCGTTTGCAACGTCTTTATCACGTTCATCTCCTGCAGGAATACAACGTACTGCCATAATTTTAACATCGGCAGCAACGCCATCCATACCTATTCCGTTTTTGCGTGAAGCGGCAATAATCCCCGCTACATGTGTGCCATGAAAACTATTTGGCCCATTGCAGTCGGGATTACCATAATATTTCTCGTTAGAGTTATTATAATCGTCGCCCACAATATAGCGAGGGTCAAACTCTAAATTTAATGAACACTCTACTAACGAGCGGTACTGTTCAAAGTTTTCATTAACATCTTCTATAAGATGATCTAAAGTCACATCGTCTTTTACTTGCGCTAAAGCAATTAATTTCATTTGCTTTTCTTCTTTTGAAGTGCCTTCGTGTTTTTTAATATTTTCTAATGTAACTTTTTCTACTTTTTGTTGTTCTTTAATATCTTTATTTAGTTTTTCTAAACCTGGCTTAATATATTTTAATTGATTATAGGGTCCTTCAAATTGGTCTTTTGTTTTTGCATAATCCTTCATTAATTCTTGGTAAAACGCAAATTCTTTTTTATCTGCTTTTGTTTTAAAATCAGCTTCGGTTTTACCATCGTATTTTGGTTTTAGTTTACGAATAAGACGCGTTAATTCTAAATTTTCGTCATTAACGTTTTTACCGTCTTTACCACCAATAAAATTCCAGCCATGTATATCGTCAATGTATCCATTTTTATCATCGTCAATACCGTTACCGGCAATTTCGGCAGGGTTTGTCCACATAACATCTTTTAAATCTTCGTGGTTAAAATCAACACCACTATCTAAAACTCCAACTATTATGGTTGTTGATTTTTTTGTTTTTAAGAGCTCTTGGTAGGCTTTTTCAGTACTAACACCGTTTACTTTATTAGTTGTTGGATCGAGATTAAACCAATTATCCGGACGTTTATTTTCTTGAGAATAAAAAAATAAAGAAGAAAGCAGTATCGCTGAAAGAAAAATTTTTTTCATTAAGTATAATTTATGTTTAACAAATATAAAATTTAATGTTTACAGAATGTTAAAAATAAGACAACATTTATAAAGTTTTAAAATTAATTACTATTTAATACGATTTATGCTTAACTCCTAAACTATAGTTTTTAGTTTTTACTGGTTTTTAAACCGGCATTATTTTACGCATGCATCTGGTGGTAAACGTTAAAGACCCAGAAATTACACTTAAAAATGCAATACGCAAAGATTTTATTTTTATTTTGTTGCTTGTATTGTGTTTACTGTTAAATAAAATTTGCTCAAACTTATTTTGTTTGTCTAAATGTAAAAAACTTACTCTTCCACAAATTTCTTCGCTTTAATAAAGTTCAAAATAATTTAATAATTCAGCTTGGCTTATATTAATAAAATCAACCACAATTTTTTCGCAGGAATTACAATAGCGTCCGTTAACGGTTTTAGGCATTTTACCAAAATTTTGTTGAGAAGTAGAATTAATTTCTATCGTATTAATTTAAAATTAATATTAAAACAATCTAAAAAAAACAAAGAAAAAATTTTAATTAAAAACTAAAGAAAAAGAAAACAACGGCTGCCCATTCCTTTTTTACACTGCCAGCATGGCCAATTGTAGAATGTGAAGAGTTTTCAACGGTTCCATCATTTTTTACATACCCAATTGTAGAATGAGAAGAATTTTCAACTGTACCATCGCTTTTAACATAACCAACTGTGCTATGGCTGCTATTTTCAATTGTACCACTACTTTTTATATAACCGATAGTAGAATGTGATGAGTTTTCGATAGTCCCGTCGCTTTTAATATAGCCTTTGGTAGAGTGACTGCTATTTTCAATTGTACCATCAGATTTAATATAACCTGTAGTTGAATGGCTTCCGTTTTCAATGGTTTGTGCTTTTGAATAAAATGCTAAACCTAAAAATGCAATAACTAAAAATTTTTTCATGTGTATTTTTTAATAATTTATGTCAAAAATATACTATTTTAACTGAAGATTAATTTTAATTTTGTTAAAACTATAAAACAATGAATCATTTAATTGCGCCCTCAGTTCTATCTGCCAACTTTGCTAATTTGCAAAGCGATATTGAAATGATTAATAACAGCGCTGCCGATTGGTTTCATGTAGATGTAATGGATGGCGTGTTTGTACCTAATATTTCGTTCGGATTTCCGGTAATTAAAGCATTAAAAAAATTAGCCAAAAAGCCTTTAGATGTGCATTTAATGATAGTTGACCCTGACAAATACACACAAGCTTTTAAAGAAGCAGGAGCCGATAACTTAACCGTGCATATTGAGGCTTGTCCGCATTTGCACCGCAGCGTACAAAATATTAAAAGTTTTGGAATGAAAGCAGGCGTTGCTATTAATCCACATACAAATATTAATTTATTGGAAGATGTAATTTCTGATATTGACATTGTATGTTTAATGAGCGTGAACCCCGGTTTTGGCGGACAAAAGTTTATTGAAAATACATACGAAAAAATAAATCATTTAAAACAATTAATTGCTAAAAAAAACAGTAATGCCTTAATTGAAATTGATGGCGGGGTTGATTTAAATAATTATAAAAAATTAATTGCTTGCGGCGCAAATGTATTAGTGGCAGGCAACACTGTATTTTCGTCAAATAATCCCGCGGATATGATAAAAAATTTGAAAACGATTTGATTTTAAATATAACGTGCTTTACGTCATTGCTAGCGGCAGCAAAGTAATCTGTTTTAATGTAAGATTGCTTCGTCATTTTTGCTTTCAATTACGAATTTTAATTTTTTAGGCAATTATAATTAAAATCCTAAATCACTTACTTTAAGCGTTAGCAAAGCAATATCATCCGGAAAATCGTTTTCGCCTTTAAAGTTTTCGGCATAAAATAAAAGTGCTTTATTTATAAAATCGGGGGTAGATTTAAGATTATTCGAAAAAATTTCTTTTAATTTATCTACCGGAATCGAATCACCATCATCGTTAATGGTGTCTGTTAATCCATCGGTGTAGCACACCAACGTAAATTCGGAAGTATAATTAAAAGTTTCTACATCAATTACAGGTAAGGTTTCCTCAATACCTAAAAGTGTACAGCCTTTATCTAATTCTATAAACTTATTCTCGTAAAATAAAATAGGTGCATTGTGCCCGGCATTTATGTAAGTTAATTGCTGACTTTTAGTATTTAATTTTGCTAAAAAAATAGATAAAAATTTTTCGGTTTTTGCATTATTAATTACGCGTTTATTTAATTCGATAATAATGTCTTTTAAATTGTGCGTGTAATTTATTAAGCTGTGTAAAGTAGCTTGAATATTACTCATCAGCAACGCCGCCGCTACACCCTTTCCGCTAACATCAGCAATGCAAAAAACAAATTCGTGAATATTAAGTTGGATAAAATCGTAATAATCGCCGCCAATTTGCTGATGTGGTAAGTATTTTGCCGCTACTTGTAGGGTTTCGGTATTTGGTAATTTGTTTGGAAACAACATTTGCTGCATACTTTGCGCCAGTTCTAACTCTTTATTTAATTGTGCACGTTGTATGTTTTGTTTGTACAGCTTTTTGTTTTCGATAGAAACTGTAATTATATTAGTTAAGGTTTGTATGTAAGGCAAATGTTTTATTGAGGCGCTTAACTCCAATTTTTCTTGATTAACATCGCCCAACAATACATACGCCAATGGCGTTTTTTTATGAAATACCGGAATAACAATTTCAAAATTTTTGCTTAGTTCGCCTTTACTAAAAGCTATTGTTTCAATTTCGTTAATGGCTAATAATTCTTTTTCGAAAATAGGATTATTGAATTCTTTTCCAATTCCATATTTTAAAAGGCACTTCCATTGGTTATCAAAACTAAACAGGATTAATTTACCAATACCCAAACGGTTCTCTAAAATATCCTGGTATAAATCTAAAAGTTGTGACGTAGAAAAATTATTATTTATAGCTTTTGTAACTTCCAGCAAAGCATTCAATTTTAAATTTTGAATGTATTTTTGCTGAACTATTTTGCTGGGTTCTGTCATTTTAAGTAAACAGCTTCTTTACCTTTTTTACTGAAATCGGCTTCAATATGTTCTTGCAAAGTAGTACTTAAACGTAAGCCTACATAATCTGCCTTTACGGGAAAATTTGTATGACTTCTATCTACCAAAATAACGGTGCTTAATTTTTTTACAGGCTTATCTAAAAATAATTTTACGGCATACATCAATGTTTTTCCGCTATTTAAAACATCATCTACTAAAATAATAGTTTTGTTTATAAACGCTTTTTCATCTACATCAATTACAGGGCTGGTTTCCCAAGGTGATGATTTATTAATTTTTATTTTACCTAAATTAATTTTTATGGCGGAAATTTCTTTTAATTTATTTGTAAGTTCTACGGCTACTTTATACCCATTACCATCAATACCAACTACTAAAATTTCTTTTTCCGAAAAATTATTTTCATACACTTCGTAAGCCAAACGGTTTAGTTTTTGGTTAATTTGTAGTGTATTTAATATTTTTACTTTATTGCTCAAACTTTGACACGAATTTACACGAATTAATACAAATTATAACTATTAATTTATTTAGCTCTTTTAAATTAAAATTTACTTTAGAATATAATAAATATTGGTAAGCCACTTGGCAGTATCTTTTTCCATCATTGGGTCGCTAACGTATTCCTCTATTATAACTCTTTGCAACATGCGGTTTTGTTTCATGTAAGCATCCATTGCGTAGTGTGCTTGTGCAGATTTATCATAAGCGCCGTAATATTGAATATGTAAAACTTTACTTGGGGGGTATTCAAATTTTTCTATACCATCTACTTTGCTACCATTAGCAACTTCAATTACAGCCGCAACATCAGTAAGCCTGGTTTTTTCATCAAACGTAAAATAAAGGGCTTTAGGTGGCATAATAGGTTGCACTTTAGCTTTAGATAAAGCCGCTCCTATTTTACCATATGATTCGCCAAAAAAAGAGCCTATTTTATCAAATGCTAAGCCCGTTGCTTTAATGCCATAATATGTTTTAACATCCCATTTTAGTTCTTTTATCTCGTTGTTTTTTGTTTCGGCTACTCGTTTCGGCAAACTTTCCATTGCTATTTTTAATTTAGCTAAACCTTTTTCATAATCGGGGCCAATCATTTTATCGGCATTAAAAAATAAACCCATTGGGCGCATAAAAAAAGGCATTTCCGAATACATTACCCAACTAACTTTACTACCTAAACCATCGTTACTTACTAACTGATATACTTTAGAATCGCCATAATCATCAAAATGGAAGGTATGCATAACGGTATCGCTATTTGTATAATTGTAGGTCATAAAACCTTTACCCACATCTTTAACGTTACTTTCCCAAAACATTGAATTGCCTTCCTTTCCTGTTTCGCCGGTAAAAGTAACTTTCATTGCAGGATCTTTTTCTGTCCATGGGCTCCAATCACTATAAAAAAATTTTAAATCGGTTAATTTTTGTTTAATTATATCTGGAGATGAATTTATAATAATTGTGCGTTCTACTTTAGATGATGCCGAACCAACTAAACATAAAATTAAATAAACAGCTAGTAAGCCAATTATAACGCAAAGAATTTTTTTCATGATTTATAATATATTTGCTTTTTGGTAAAAAAATTAATTGTAAGCTTTAATTAATTTTTTTAAAGTTTGTTTTACATTATCATTTGGTTCGCACAATGGCAAACGCACATTGGGTAAACACAGTTTTAAAATACTTAATGCTTCTTTAATGCCGCCCGGGTTTCCATCAACAAACAATTGGTCGGTAATATCCATTAATTTGTAATGTAGTTTTTGCGCTTCGGTAAATTTGTGTTTTAAACATAGGCGTACCATTTCGCTATAATGGTTTGGAAAAGCTTGAGCTACAACTGATATTACACCTACCCCACCTGCTGCAATTATAGGCAATGTTAAATTATCATCGCCGCTTATTACCATAAAATCGGCAGGTTTATTTTTAATAATTTTCATTATTTGCTCAATGCTTCCACTGGCTTCTTTGGTGGCTACAATGTTTTTAAAATCAGTTGCAATTTTTATTTGTGTTTCCCAAGTAACATTACTGCCTGTTCTACCCGGTACATTGTATAAAATAATATCTTTTTTTGTGTTTTGAGAAATGGCTTTGTAATGCTCGTAATAACCTTGTTGGTTAGGTTTGTTGTAATACGGCGCTACCGATAAAATGGCTTCGAAGTTTTTTAAATTTGTTTTTTTTATCGTTTCAACAACCTCAGCAGTATTATTGCCACCAATACCTAGTACTAAAGGTAATTTATTTGCGTTGGCTTTTACAATTGTTTCTATAACCAGTTGTTTTTCGTCTTTATTCAAAGTAGCTGTTTCGCCAGTAGTACCAAGCGCTACAATGTATTCTACTTTACCATTTTGTAAATGTTTTACAATATTGCTTAAAGCAGTAGTATCTACTTCGCCCTTTTTAGTAAAAGGTGTAACCACAGCAACGCCTGTGCCTATTAGGTTTTTGTTTCTCATTTTATGCTGATATTAAATATTTAGCTAACCATGTGTTTTTTAAAGGCTGCTCCCAATTTTGTAATTCGTTTTGGGTTGAAACAGACGTATTATAAACAATCGTATTTTCGCTAACGGAATTAGTTTGTAAAAGTTCTTTTATTTTTGATGAGTTTACAATAACAACCTCGTCTTCTTTTTTATAAGCCACTAACAAACGATTTAATAATTCAATATTAAAGTTAACTTCTAATTGTTTTATAAACTGAGTAAGTTTATCAATGCTGCATCCACTTGCATGTGTTGCTTCTTCATTAACTTTTACAATAATTATTTTATTTTTATATATTTCAAAATTCGCAGTTAGTTTTTGTTCGTGAGCCGTCCAACCATTTACAAATTTAGTACCCGTTTCAGTAATTAAATTAAGCTCATTATCTGATAATGATTTACTAATAATGAATGTCCAAATTCTGTTCATTTTAAAATAATGGGTTAACTCCTGTGTAATTATGTGGTGTTATATTTTTTAATTCCTGTTTTATAGTATCGCTCACATTCAAATTATCAATAAAATCTAAAATAGATTTTTGAGTGATGTGAGCATTGGTTCGTGTTAAATCCTTTAAAGCTTCGTAAGGTTTTGGATAATTTTCTCTACGCAAAATTGTTTGTATAGCTTCGGCTACAACAGCCCAATTATTTTCCAAATCATTTACCAAGGCCTTTTCGTTTAAAATTAATTTATTTAAACCTTTTATAATACTTGTATAAGCAATTAATGAATGCGCCAAAGGCACACCAATATTTCGCAATACAGTACTATCTGTTAAATCCCTTTGCAAACGTGATATTGGAAGCTTTGCAGATAAATGTTCTAAAATGGCATTTGCCATCCCTAAATTACCTTCAGCATTTTCAAAATCAATTGGGTTTACTTTGTGTGGCATAGCGCTACTACCAATTTCGCCTTCTTTTAATTTTTGTTTAAAATAATCCATGCTCACATACGTCCAAACATCGCGGCACAAATCTATTAAAATGGTATTAATGCGTTTTAGCGCGTCGCAATAAGCCGCTAAATTATCGTAATGTTCAATTTGAGTTGTAAATTGCGAGCGGTGTAATCCCAATGTATTATTTACAAAATAATTTCCAAATTCAATCCAATTTTTTGCAGGATAAGAGATGTGATGCGCGTTAAAATTACCGGTTGCCCCGCCAAACTTAGCAGAATATGGAATCGAATTAAACTGATTTAATTGACTGACTAGTCGCTCTACAAATACAAAAATTTCTTTTCCTAACTTTGTGGGACTAGCGGACTGCCCATGCGTGCGTGCCAATAACGAAATATCCTTCCAGTTTTTGCTTAACGTTGTTAATTTTTCAATTACACTACTAATGTTCGGTGTAATAATTTGATGAGTAGCATCTTTTAAAGATAGTGGGATGCTAGTATTATTAATATCTTGAGAGGTTAAACCAAAATGCACAAATTCTAAATAATTAGCCAAGCCCAAAACCGTTAGTTTATCTTTTACAAAATACTCAACGGCTTTTACGTCATGATTAGTTGTTTTTTCAGTTTCTTTTATTTTTAAGGCATCGTTAACACTAAAATTTTTATAAATATTTTTTAACGCTTCTTTTTTTTCAGAGTCTAATTTTGGCAATTGTGGTAAGCCAAATTCGCTGAGTGTAATAAAATATTCAATTTCAATTAACACTCGGTATTTTATTAAGCCAAATTCTGAAAAATAACTATCCAATGGCTCAGTAGTTTTTCGATAGCGTCCGTCAATTGGAGAAATAGAAGTTAAAGGGGTTAATTCCATAAAATAATTTATAGGTAAATTTAAGGAAATAATAGCATTCTTCTATAAAATAAATACGGTATATTTAATACTATATCTTTCTGATTTATATTATAAATAGGAATTCAAATGCTATTAAGAATAATTAGAATAAACCTAAAAAGAATTTTTGCATTTCTTATATTTAATATTCCTATTAATTATTATACACAAGATTCAACAATAACTGAAAATAAACAAAAGAAACAATCAAATATTTATTTCAAGTATCATTTTAAAGAATTTGATGATACTACATTATATAAAAAGTCGATTGAAGAAATAAAAAGATTTTCGAAGTTTTCTAGGCCACCTTTTAATATAAAAAATGCCACGTTTTATAACCCCTCGTTATATTTTGATAGAGTTGATACACTTCTAAGTAAAGACTTAGTAAAAATTGATGCTCTTCGTTATTATATTGATACAAAAAGTGTTATACTAAAAGAAAATATGGCAAAAGTAAACACAACATTACCTTATGAATATATTTACCAACCTTTTTATATATTAAATGCTGAAGTAACAAATGCTGAATATCGCGAATTTATTCATTATGTAAAAGATTCAATTGCAAGAAGATTATTAGCAGAATCAAAATTAAAAAATGCCTCTGAGTTTGGAACATATAATGAACTAAGTAGTAAAATTATTTTAAATTGGAATAAGAAAGTTCCATATGATTCAGATGATGATGAACTAAGAGCTGTTTTACAATTTCTTTATTTACCTGAAGGGGAAAGATTTTATAACAGAAATGAGATCGATGTAAGAAAAATTAATTATAATTTTTGGCAAATTGAGAATCAGATAAGTCATATAATAAATGTTTATCCCGATACACTATCGTGGGTGCATGACATAGAAACTAAATTTGGCTATTGCGATTTAGAACCAGAAGCAAATATGTATAATTGGCATTATTCCTATGATAATCATCCAGTAGTTGGGATATCTTTTATACAAGTAAAAGCTTTTTTGCATTGGAAAACGCAAAAATTACAGCAAGAAATTAATAGGAAAGGACTGCAATTATTAGTGGAATATGATGTGCCAAACGAAATTGAATTAGAAATGATTTCTTTATTAAAAGAAAAAAGCAAGAGAGTTTTTTCATACAACTACAAACAAAGGATAGAAAACACTTTTAATTATGACTTAGATTTAATGTTGAACTACAATAAAAATTATTACTGTAGTAGTAAAAAAAACATTGAAAATGATTTAAATAAAAAACTTAGTGATAATTATTGTTATAAAACAAGACTTTTATCTTATCATGTATTTCCTGCCTCTAGTACAGTTTTACCAAAAAAAATTAATTCTATTTCAATTGCTTATATAGATAACCTTAAAAAATCTAGTATTATACCATTTTTAAACGGAAATGTCTCTGAATGGATGGCAGAAAACTTAACAAATGATGATAGTATTAGTTTTTCAATTAAGAATGGAAATAATCCAAAAAAATGGGTAAACCATTTATCAAATTTTTCAACAACATTTCCTTTTAAGGGAAATTTAGAAGACTCATATATATTGCATAAGAAACTTACTAATTCTTATAATGATTTTCAAATACTGAAATTTAATGTAATTGATTCCACTTTTATTTTAAATGATGTTTGTAAATTAGTAAAAGGTGCGAACTGGTATGATTGTGGAGATTGGCTAACTGGTCATTTAAAAAAAACATTTCTGCCCAAAGATTCTGCTTACTGTACATTAGGATTTAGATACGTTGTTCGTTTTAAAACATTAAGTAAATAAAAAAGCTATCTAAAATTAGATAGCTTTCAGCTTAAATATTTAATTTATAAGACATTTTAAAAATTAGATTTTTTTAGACGAACAAATTTTTAAAAGCGGAGTTTACAAACGTAAATGAGCATTTTAAAAATGAAGTTCAACGACAAAAAGCAATTTTTTAAACTTCGTTTATTTTACTTGGTTAATAACTGCGGTAAAGGCTTCTGGATGATTCATTGCTAAATCGGCTAATACCTTACGGTTTAATTTTAAACCTTTTTTATTTAATTTACCAATAAATTCGCTGTAACTCATATCGTGCATACGAACACCTGCGTTAATACGTTGTATCCACAAACCACGCATAGTACGTTTTTTATTTTTACGATCGCGGTAAGCGTAAGTTAAACCTTTTTCTAAAGCGTTTTTGGCAATTGTCCAAACATTACCTCTGGCACCCCAATAACCTTTTGTTAAATTAAGAATTTTTTTTCTGCGAGCCCTGCTGGCTTCATGATTGACTGAACGTGGCATTTCTTATTTTGTTTTTTATGACGAATAGTATTCGTCGGTTTTAAATGTTAGTGTTAGCTTTCGGCTAAACTTTTTTACTAATATTTTGGTTAAATTAATAACCGCTTTCTTGGGTTTGTTAAAAGAACTTTACTTTTGCAAAAAGAGCTTAAAAATTAAATTTTTTCAGGCGACCAAGTTTTTTCAAAGTAGAATTTACTTACGTAAACGGTTATTTAAAAAACGATGTTCGATTATAAAAAGCAATTTTTTAGCACTTTTAAATAGCTAACATAAACTTTACGTTAGGCGTATCAGCAGCACATACTAAACCACTTTTAGTTAAACCGCGTTTACGGTCTTTCTCCTTTTTGGTTAAAATATGACGCTTATAAGCGTGTTTTCTTTTAATTTTACCGCTTCCAGTAATACTAAAACGCTTTTTAGCGCTGGAATTAGTTTTCATTTTTGGCATTTCTCGTAATTTTAAGGACGGCAAAGATAGTATATTTATTTTGTGTTGCAAATTATTTTTTTACTATAAATTTACAAATTATTAGTTACTGACTTCACAAATTAAGCGGATAAAATTAAAGCTGTACAATCAGTATAATCTGCGGCGAAAAAAAAGACAATGTTAAACGAGAAAATAAAACAACTTTCTACCAACTACTTCCCAAAAGTACAAGCAATTCGAAGGCATTTACACCAATATCCCGAGCTTTCTTTTCAAGAATTTAAAACCTCAAAATACATTCAACAACAATTATCAGATGCTAAAATTGAATTTACAACCGGTTATGTAAAAACCGGAATTATTGCGCTAATAAAAGGCAAAAATCCCGATAAAAGAACGATTTTACTTCGTGCGGATATGGATGCTTTGCCTATTACAGAAAAAAATAACGTTTCTTATAAATCGTGTAACGAAGGTATAATGCATGCCTGCGGACACGATGTGCACAGCGCCTGCGCTTTAGGAGCCGCTTTTATTTTAAATGATTTAAAAGAGGAGTGGGAAGGAACTGTTAAAATAATGTTTCAGCCGGGCGAAGAAGTGTTGCCAGGAGGTGCAAAATTAATGATTGAAGCTGGAATTTTAGAAAACCCCAAAGTAGATAAAGCTATTGCATTACATGTTTTTTCGAGTATGCCGGTGGGGAAAGTAGGTTTTAAATCCGGCATGTATATGGCAAGTACGGATGAATTGTATTTAACTGTAAACGGCAAAGGCGGACACGCTGCTATGCCTGATGAATATATAAATCCGCTAATAATTGCTTCTGAAATTTTGTTAGAGATTAATAATACGTTTAATAGTTCCGAAGGATTTAAAATCCTTCGGAGCGACGTTGAAATCCTGCGGAGCAAGCCACCAACCGTTATAGCCTTTGGAAGTATTGAAGGCAAAGGCGCTACAAATGTTATTCCTGATAAGGTTGAACTAAAAGGCACGTTTAGAACCATGGATGAAATATGGAGAAGTGAGGTACATTTGCAATTACAAACTATTGTAGATAAATATTCTAAAAAGTACAACATCACTTCTATCTTAAACATTGTAAAAGGTTATCCTTTTTTGGTGAATGACGAAAATTTTACAACCCAATGTATTGCTAATGCACAAAGTTTTTTAGGAAAAGAAAACGTGGAGGAATTACCGCTACGCATGACTGCCGAAGATTTTGCGTTTATTACCCAAAAAGTACCCAGTTGTTTCTTTAGACTTGGAACCGGTAATATTGAAAAAAACATAACATCAGGTGTGCACACGCCCACTTTTAATATTGATGAAAAAGCCATAGAAATTGGAATGGGTGTATTGGCACAATTGGCTGTAAACTAAAGTTAGCGTAACATATTATTTTTTTTCTAAAATAATTTAGATTTTTCATTCATCATTTTGTTGTAAATTTTTCAAAAATTATTTGTATTTTCGCTCAACTGTAAAAAAAATACGATGAAAAAAAAATTATCAATCATAATTATTTTATTTTTAATTTTTTCAAATTTAATTAAGGCACAACAAAAAGTTGCTAACCCTTACCAATTAATTGAACAGAAATTAATGAGAGAAAAAAGAACAACCCCGGGTAGCTCTTCGTCTAATCATTTTGGTGGTATGATAACTCAAGATTCGCATGCGCCAACCGGTTTGTTTACTAATAGTTTATCACAAGAGGAGTTAAAAAACCAATGTTCTTTTTTTAAAAACGATACATTAAATGGTTTTGCTTTTGAAAAAGAAGCCAAAGCAATTGAAGCCTTAAATTTGCTTGGTGAATTTAAAGCGGCTATGTATCATAAACAATTAGCTTTTGTAAAAAACAAATACAATATTATCGATAAAATAAAAACACCATTAACTACACCATTTATAGATGTTACAGGTAAATCCGCTTCTCAAATTAGTTCAATGCCAAGCACATGTAATAATGTTGATTTTGAAGATGGAAATTTAGGAACATGGACAGTTACCAGCGGTTATAATACCAACTCTAACGGCTTTTTAACAATAGCTGGTGTAGGTTTTACAAATACAAATCAAAGTACCTCTTCTTGTTTTGATGTTAATTTAATTACTGCCGCATATGGTAATGACCCAATTGGATTTCCTGGTTTAGATCCAAATGGTGGTACAACTTCTGTTAGACTTGGTGGACCAAGCATAAATTTATCGGATGGATATGCTATTTCGGGTTGTGCGGGCTCTTATTGGTGGAACTTAAGTTATTCAAATGGAGAAAAAATTGAAAAAATTGTTAATGTAACTAGTGCAAATGCTTTACTTACATACGATTATGCTGTGGTTTTAAACGATGCTGGAGCAAGCCATGCAAATGGCGAACAACCCTATTTTCACGTATATGTTACCAATTTAGCTGGAACTATTCTTTCATCATGTACTCAATATTATGTGCAAGCCGGTGGTGGTGCGCCGCCTCCGGGCTTTGTGTATTCTGGCTTTGTAAATGCTGGTGACAATAGTTTAGTTTATTATAAAAACTGGACATCAAATAGCATTAATTTAACACCATACATTGGCTCAAATGTAAAAATTTCTTTCGTATCAGCGGGTTGTAAATTTGGAGCGCATTTTGCGTACGCTTACGTAGATGCTATTTGTGGTCCTTTACAAATTAATGCTTCAAACAATAATCCTTGTGCTGGTTCTTCTCCAGTATTAACAGCCCCTGCCGTGCAAGGTGGCACTTATTTGTGGAGTGGAACAGGTGTTACCGGTTTAACAACTCAAAACGTTAACGTTACAACCAGTGGAACTTATACTTGTGTTATAACACCCCCGCAAGGTGCAGCTTGCTCTTACACATTAACAAGAACAGTTACTTTTGGAAGTCTGCCTACAGCCAATGCGGGCACAACCCCAACTATTACTTGTACAACTCCTGTAGTTACATTATCAGGTAGTGGTGGCGGAACTTATGCCTGGAGTGGTCCGGGAATAGTTTCCGGTGGAACAACAGCTTCACCAAACGTTAATGTTTCGGGTTCATACAATTTAATTGTAACAGATGGTTTTGGATGTAATTCTCCTGCAGCAAACGTTACAGTAGCTAGTAATACTATAGCACCAGGCATAAATAACATAACTGCGGCAGCAATAACTTGTGCATCGCCCAACTCCAATGCTGCAATAACTGCTACTGCAGGTATGAACTACAGCTGGAGTGGTCCCGGTATTGTAAGTGGTGGAACTACCTCATCTGCCAATGTAAATGTTTCAGGAAATTATGTTGTAACCGTTACCAACCCTGTAAATGGATGTTCCGCAAACTCAACAGTTAACGTTCCTATAAATACTACTATTCCTGGTCCAAATACTATAGCCTCATCAGCTATTACCTGTTCCTCTCCTAATTCAAATGCTGCTATTACTGCAACTGCGGGTATGACTTACAGTTGGTCAGGCCCTGGAATCGTTAGCGGTGGAACTTCTTCATCTGCAAATGTAAACGTTTCAGGAAATTATGTAGTAACTGTTACTAACTCTTCTAACGGATGTACAGTAACAGCAACTGTTAATGTTCCATTAAATAATACTTCTCCTGGTGTAAATACAATAGCTTCATCGGCTATTACTTGTTCTTCTCCTAATTCAAATGCTGCTATTACTGCAACTGCGGGTATTACTTACAGTTGGTCAGGTCCGGGTATTGTTAGCGGAGGAACTTCAGCATCGGCTAACGTTAACGTTTCAGGAAATTATGTTGTAACTGTTACAAACTCCTCAAACGGATGTGCATCTACCGCAACGGTTAATGTTCCTTTAAATAATACACCTCCAAGTCCTAATGCACTTGTATCGCCACCAATAACCTGTTCTTCGGCAAATTCAAGTGCGGCTATAACTGCAACTTTGGGTATGACTTACAGCTGGAGTGGTCCTGGAATTGTGAGTGGAGGAACTACTTCGTCAGCAAATGTAAACGTTTCTGGAAATTATGTGGTAACTGTTACTAACTCTTCCAATGGATGTGTTGCAACAACAACTGTTAACGTTCCGTTAAGCACAGGCGTACCAGGCCCTTCACCTATTATCCCAAATGCTATTACTTGTGGAACGCCAAACGTAAATGCTGCTATTACTGCTACAGCAGGAATGAATTACAGTTGGACAGGCCCTGGTATTGTGAGCGGTGCTTCCACTTCTTCACCTGTAGTTAATGTATCGGGTAATTATGTGGTTACAGTTTTAAACACAGCTAACAGTTGTACGGCTGCTATAACAATAAACGTTCCATTAAATAATACGGTTACTGTAGCTGCTTCAACAAGTGGAAATGTAACTTGTACCAATCCTTTAATAACATTATCTACAACTAATTTAGCCAGCCAGAATTACACATGGACGGCACCAAGTGGCGCAGCTATAATATCGGGTGCAAATTCGGCAGCCGCTACCGGTTCAAACGTTGGTACTTACACAGTAACAGTTTTTAATACCACAAATGGTTGTACTCAAGTTGGTACAATTGCAGCAAACGTAAATACTACAGTACCAACAGCAACCGCAAGTGTTTCAGGAACGATTACCTGTATTAGCACTGCTTTAAGTTTAAACGTAAATCCTGCCGGGTTAAATTATAACTGGACAGCTAGCGGTGGAGGCGTAATAACAGGTGGCATTACTACACAAACTACAACCGGAAGTGGAAATGGGAATTATTTTGTATTGGTTACTAACCCGGCAAATGGCTGTACGGTTACCAAAACAGTTACACCTGCTGTAAATACTTCAACCGTTGCCGCAAGTATTAATGCGGCTAGTGCGTTAACGTGTAGTAATACCGTAATTTCATTAACAGGTAATCCAGGGGCAGGTGTAACGTATATATGGACTGCACCAAGTGCAACAAATATAGTAACAGCAAATAATTTACAAACAATTGGTGTAAATGCACCAGGTACATACACTTTAAATATTACTAACATTGTTAATGGTTGCCCAAGTACACCAACTACTATAAACGTAACTCAAACCTTAACGCAACCGGTTTTAAGTGCCTCAAACCAAACAGCAAGTTCAGGTTGTGGAACAGCTAGTTTAGTAACATTATCTGGTACCGCCACTCCCGCGGGAAGTACTTACACATGGGCATCTAGTGGTGGTTTCTCGAGTGGAGTAAATAATCCTACAGTAACGGTTAATGGTTCGAATACCTACACAATGAATGCTAGCCATCCAGTAACGGGTTGTATTGCTTCGTTGGTATTTACAGTAGTACCTTCCGTTAATCAACCTACACTAACTTCAACAAATGCAACAGGTACAATTACGTGTTTAGTTTTAGCACCATCTACAACTGTAACTTCTAATCCATCAAGTGGTATAACATTCGCTTGGTCTGGACCAGGTATAGTTGGTTCTTCAACCAATGCAGCAGTTACTGGCAGCGTAGCGGGTATCTATAATTTATTAGTTACAAATACTAGTAATAATTGTAATAATACAATATCTTATAATATTACAGCCAATAATACTCCCGTAACACCGACGGTAAATTCGTCAAACTTAATTACATGTGTTACCTCAAGTTCGATTACATCAAATGTAACCGGTGTTGGTCCATTTACATATTTATGGAGTGGCCCAAGCAGCTTTGCAACTTCTGCACCAAATTTTACAACTTCACAACAAGGTGTTTATACTTTAACAGTAACAAATACTTCAAGCGGATGTACCGGTACAAGTAATATTACCGCCGCAGGAAATTTTACAGCACCAAGTACGCCTGTAATTGCAGCAAACAATATTACTTTAACCTGCTCTTCGGGTAACGCAACGGTAATTACGGCAAGTTCAACAGGCGCTATAACTTATTCATGGACAGCACCCGGAACTGGAGCAATTACATCGGGCAGTAGTTCTGCAACTGCAAGTGTAACGGGAACAGGAATATTTACAGTAGTTGCAATTGGTGGTAACGGTTGTAACACAGCATTTTTTCCGGTAACGGCTACAATAAGTCCGGCTTCTGGTGCACCTGCTACATCGTTAAATACAAATTCTTTAAGTATAACTTGTTCTGTATCTAACCCTTCAGCTACGGCAAATACAACAGTTACGGGTGTTACTTATTCGTGGTCGCCAAGCACAGGTATTGCAGGTAGTAATACAAATGCTACAGTAACATTTACACAAAGCGGTACATATAGCGTTGTTGTAACTAATACCACAAGTGGTTGCTCTGCATCAGGAGGCAGTTTGGTAGTAAACGTTACAAATAACAATTCACAACCTAATGCAAGCGTTACAGTTATACCAACAATTAATTGCACAAATACAGTTGTTGCTATCAATCCAACATTTACACCAAGTGCCGGATTAGTTTATTTATGGACAGGTACAAACATTGTAGGAACAACAACAAACTCCTCGGTTCAAACTAATAGTAATACACCGCTAACACTTAGTTATACAAACACATCTAACGGTTGTGTAAATTCGTTAACAGTAAGTGCTGTGGCTAATAATGTTGTACCAACACTTTCTTTAACTTCTAATAGTGGCAGCAATAATTTAACATGTTCAACGCCTACTTTAAATTATTCGGCAACAAGCACACCAACAAGTGGTGTAACTTATTTGTGGAGTAATGGTGCTACAACACCAAACATTAATGTTATAGTTGCGGGAACATATAGTGTAGTAGCTACTAATACTGTTAGCGGTTGTCAAACCGCACAAAACTTTACAGTGGGCGGCGGAAGTACTTTACCGAGCTATACTGCAGCTAGTAGTGCCGTAATACCTTGCGGAAGTTCAACCACAAATTTAAATGCCTCAAGCACAAATACCAATGTAACTTATATTTGGGCGGGCATTGGTATATTAAACGGTGCTACCACCTCAAGTCCAATTGTTGGAAATGCAGGAACTTATACTTTATTAGTTACTGACAATACAACCAGTTGTACGGTAACGCAAACTGTGAGTGTATCTAATAGTTCGGTAGTAGCTCAATTTACAGCTAATCCTGTAACAGGCCCGTCGCCTTTAACTGTTAATTTTACAAATCAAAGTAGTGGAGCTTTAACTTACAATTGGAATTTTGGAAATGGCACTTCTACTCAAACAAACCCTACAAATGTATACACTAATACAGGTACATTTACAGTAGTTTTAACGTCATCAAGTGGTGTATGTAGCGCAACTGCAACACTTATTATAGATGTAAAAGAGGGATTAGGTATTATACCGGAAGTGTTTACACCAAATGGTGATCAATATAACCCAACTTTTGAGATTAAAGGCTTGGATTCTTATCCAAATAACTCCTTACAAATATTTAACCGTTGGGGAAATCCGGTATATAATGCAAAACCTTATAAAAACGATTGGATTGGCACCCCTAATGTAGCGGGTAAAACAGGAAGTGATAAACTACCTACCGGTACTTATTACTACATTTTAGATTTAGGGGACGATGCTAAGACTATTTTTAGAGGCTATATTCAGTTACAATATTAAAATTAAAAAAGGCTTTCAAAAAAAATGAAAGCCTTTTTTATATTATTATACATTATTGTCCGCTAAAGATAGTTTTTTTGATAATATGCTATGCAATCCTTTGTTAATCAAGGCGCGAGTTTAGAAAATTAAAAGTAAGCCCCCTTAGTTTCTGGGAATAAAGAGTTTTCATATTTTGATTTTTTATTGTTTACTATCTCCATCCAGCTTTGCTCA
>JAYVGH010000004.1:0-5546 GCA_043772435.1 Bacteroidota bacterium | reverse complement strand
CAATTTAATGAACCGCTGTATACGAGAACCGTACGTACAGTGGTGTGAGAGGCGCACCTCGTCTGTTAACCCAGGCGAGGCCGTCTACTCGATTAGCGGCTGGGCATTTTGTCCTGTATTTTAAGTGTCTGCAATGTGAGGTCTATAAATTTGAAAGTGAAGTTAATATTATTTTTAAGATTGTCTAAATTGTCGAGATTGTTTTTGTCTGTCGGGATGTCAGCGGTGGTTTTTTATGCGTTTTTGCTTGCGGAATTTTACTACGTTTAGGTCGATACACACAGGCGGGTGGGGATTTTGCAAACTTATTTTGCGCCAATAAAAAATTTATACCATTAAAAAAAGCGCCAAAATGTGTTTGCAAAATGTGCGTGGCTCTTTTTACGTTTAGGTCGATACGTTTAGCGTTTATACAGGTCGATTTATTGTTAGTTTGTTGTGTTTATTTGTATTTGTTTAAAAGTTTTTTGTGTCTGCCTGTTTTTTTAGGGTGTTTTTAGAGTCCATTTTTGTAACGCATTGATATTTAATTGATTATTTGTTAAATATGTTAATTTTTTTAAATTAAAATGTTGTTGCTAACGGTAGTTTTATAGTTGCTAAAGGCTGCATTATTGTTGCTATTGATGTAACCGCTAAAGCTATTGATTACTTTATTGTTGCTATTGATTTACCCGTTATTGCTACCGATAGTTTTATTGTTTCTATTGACGGTTTTATTGTTGCTCTTGGTAGTTTTGTTAAAGCTACTGACTGTTTTATTGTGGCGGTTAATTTTATTATTAAAGTGGTAGGCAGTTTTATAAAAGTAGATTGTTATTTTATTAAAGTAAAAACCTCTTGTTTTTTTGCAAGAGGTTCTTTATTATTTTATGTAAATTATTTTTTCTTTTTCTTTTGGTTTTTAAATCGAATTTTATCTAACATTTTAAATTCGGGTGAGCTTGCTTTAAATACGCTTACTACATACGATTTTACTATTTGTGCTGTGTCGCATAAGCCTGTGGTTTCATCGTATAAAGCGTGGTCTCTTGCAATGCGTGTGTTTGTAACTGCGGTGTAAGCAATACCAAAATTTGTGTTTGATGTTTTTAGTGCTATTAGTTTTGCGTTTAATGATGCGGATTGCAACGGTACTTCGTTTGGTAAAAATAAAGGGTCGGCAGATAGTAAGGTTACTAATTTTGAAAAGTGTTCTACAAGTTGGTCGTAACTTTGTTGTGAGGCTGAAATATCTTTTGGAGTTTCTACAATTGGCGGGGCTATTATTTTTTCGGTGCTTGGACCTGTTGAAGTTGGTAGCTTAACTTCTTTTACTTTCTTTAATTTTTGTCCTTGTATTTTTGCATTTATTGTTTTAGCGTTAGCTATATTTTGTTTGGATGGCAAAACGCTTATGTATGCGTTTACTAATTGTGTGGCAAATTGTTTAAGTGGCTCGAACTCGGCTTGGCGCAAGCCAACGGCAGTATGGTAATTTTTTGCCGCTACTTCTACGTTATCAATTAAATTATCGGCATTGGTATATTGTGCTATAAGCGCAGGTAGTTTTATTGCTGTAACAACTGGGTTGTAGGCTAAACCATAGCCTGTGCAAACTGTTATTAGGTCTTCAAAATTTGCTACGTTTTTTGCGTGACCTACTTCGGAAAATGTTGCCATAATATTTTTAGTTTAAGGGATTAATAAAATAAAAGTATATAATTTATTTTATAAAACGAAATAATGCTTTTTTATTGTGATAGCATTAGGGATTGAAGCGGTTATCCTTTTTATAGAAAGGCTTTGAGCGAAAGCATAAAAAGATAAAAGCGGAAAGCCCGACCGATAGGGAATGCCCAAAAATTATTGTTTGATTATTTTACTCGATTTATAAATTTGATCGTTTACAAAAACACTATAAATATAAATGCCCTGTGCGTAGTTTTGTAAATTTAAAGTAATAATATTTTGATATATGTATGTATTGTTTACTAATATTTGCCCTAACATATCGGTAATTTTGATTGTAATTTTGGCAATATCTTTATTAATGTACGGTAATTGAAATGTTATAAATTCACTTGTAGGATTTGGAAATACTAAAACATCTTTATCAGTTGGCAAAAGGCAGGAGTTAGTGTCCCACTCGATATTACCATTGCAATCTGTTTTTATTAAGAATGCATCTTGCTCATAGATGCCTGTGGCTAAATAACCGCCATCGCTTGTTTGAATTACATCGTAAATATAATATGCAGGTGATACGTTACTTTCGCCCCAAAATCTTTTATTCCAAATTATATTTCCGTCGGGAGAAACTTTTGTAAAATCTTTATTGCCAAGAATAAAGTTACCATCGTTAGTTTCACATACAGCATAAATTCCATTTACCAAATAGCTCTTTTCCCAAAGAAAATTTAAATCCTTATCAAGTTTTTGTATTTTAGTATAAACTTTGGCGCTTACCTGATAGTTAGAAACGAATATATACCCTTCATCTTTACATATTCTAATACTACCATAAGTAACTGGTATGTTTTTTGTCCAAATTAAATTACCTTGTTCGTCTATTTTTGTTACTAATGAACCTTGATATGAAAAAATCAAATAACCATCACTTATGTTAGCTATTAAAACAGAAAACCTATTATATAAACTTTGATATTGTTTTGTCCACAAGGTATCTCCTTGCTCATCCATTTTAAGAAGCCAAGTGTAATAATTATTAGAACCTACTATAAAATAGTTGCCGTCTTTAGTTTGAGTTATAACATCAGCACCTATAATATTTTTATTTATAAAATTGCCAAAATTTTTTTGCCAAATTAAATCGCCATTGCTATTTGTTTTTTGAAAATATAGCTTTGGGTTGAGAATATAAGGGTTACCAGTTGAATAGCCACAAGTATCGCCTGTAGATAATGTACCGCCAACACTAATATATTCGTTATTAGAATTTTTAAATGTACCGCCTAAACCAAAGTTACAAGTTTTGTTATCGTATCTTTTATTTGATAAAACATTACCTTGTTTGTCAATATTTAAAAACATTGGTCGGGTAGTATCATTTAAAGGCGCTTGAGATGTGAGTGTCTTTTCTTCTTTCCAACCCATTAGGATATAACCTTCATTTAATTCAAATAATTTTTGACCAACATCAAATGTTGAAATTTTATCGCCTGTATTAAATTTGTTGTAGTACTTTATAAATGTGTTTTGACACAAAGAAATTTGCGTAATAAGACTTAAAAATATGTACAATTGTTTTGGCATTAAATAAAAACCATAGTGGCTTTGCCACTATGGTTTAGTTTTTTTTATTTTATAAATTTATACGCTTGGCCGTTTTGCTCAATTTTATTAGTTACTGTAATAATGTACATACCTTGCAAATAATTTTCAGTACTTAACATATAGCTTGAGGCGTTTGGTTCAATATCAATTTTTAATAGTCGCTTACCCGCAACATCGTAAACACTTATAATACTTCCTTTATCGTTAAAACCTTTGTTAAAGAAAATACCGATTTCTTTTTCCGATAGTCGAACAAATTCTAAACCAACGTTTGACTTAGAATATTCTTTAATACCTACCGCAACTGTAGTTAAAGCCTTAATACAATTTACCCTACCATAGAATAAATTAGGATTATAACCGGGTAAATATGAATAAGCATTATAACTTCCAGCTGTGGTAACTTGATCTGTATTATTTTGAATAGCGGCTTCAATTTGAGAAACCGTAAGACTACTATTTTTACTTAAAAGTATTGCTGCAATACCAGAAACTATTGGTGTTGAAAAAGATGTACCATTAGTTTGTGCTTGAACATAAGTTGGCGAAGTAAGTGGTGTTTGAGTAAAAGCATTATATATACGTGTACCGGGTGCAACAACGTTATAACGTGCTGGTTCGCCGGGAATAGGGGTTAAATAATTACTACCACCGCTCCATCCCCATGTTGGTGTTACGGCTCTATAATCTGACGCGTCAGTAGCTCCTACACCAAAAACAATAGTGTCAGCAGCGGGGAAAAATTTACCATTCACGTTATTATTTCCTACACCTGCAACAAGAAAGCACCCTAAGCCACCTCGACCAAACTGTTTCGCATTTTTTAAATCGTTAAACAAGGGCGATTGGAATACAGTAGGTTGTGCTACTGAACTAGCAAAACTCATATTAAGAATATCTGCTCCGTCAACCACAGCTTTTTGTATACATTGAATTGCTGTACTATTTGTACCGTCAAAAAGATAAGGCAAAATTCTACTATTGTATGCTACACCAACTGTATTGTATGTTGAATTATTGTTTGCTTTAGCCGCTATCACGCTTGCTACTTCCATACCGTGAGAATTATTTGATACATATGTTGTTGTAGTTATTGCTACGCCAGTTGGTCCGTTACTAACATAATCCCACCCATTTAAAAATTGCCCTTGCATTTCTGGATGTGAAAAATCATAACCATAGTTATCTATAACTGCAACTTTCACATTCTCGCCATGATAACCTTCTCCCCAACACTCACAAATTTTAGCGTCTGAGCCTGCCGTTCCCACAAAAGTGTTATAAGCTGTTTGCCCTTGATTTCTTATGTGCCATAAGCCATCTGGTGTTCCTGAAGCTGTATTATTTGCATACTCGGTTACTTGTTCACAACTCCCAGAAGTGACATACATATTCATATCGGGTTCACAACTCAACACAAATCCTACTTCATTTGTGAAAACGTATTGTGCAACGGTAAAAACATCGCCATAAGGTTTATTTTTTGGGTCAAGATTTATTTTAAAAATGTAAGTCCACTTTTTTGGGAATGGTAGGCTTGATAAAGGTTGATGATAAAGCGACAAATTATTTCTTGTCATAAAGGCCGTAAGTGCTGTTGCTGTATTTAGTGCGGTAGGCGTAAACCGCACTAAAATTAAATCATTTGTTTCATTAAATGTGCCTGCTGTGTATGGAACATTTTTAGTTTTTGACACAGCGGGTGAAGCACTTTCAAAACCGGTAGTAGTCCCAATAGAATTGATTATAATTGCTTTTTGCATTGGGGTTGCAGCAGCGCTAAATTTAATTCTATTTTGCTTTCTATTAGTTGCAAATAAATGCTTGCATTCATCAATTGTAGGATTTGTTGCCATTGTATAACAAGTTCCACTTGTCATTCGATAAAGAAATACATCTTTTTGAAGATACCACCAATTTTTTGTCCCGTTTTCGTTATAGTAAAACGAGCTGTCGGGTGGAATTGAAACCTGTGAAAAGGAATTAATAGTTATTATACATAAAAGTATTTTGAATAAGTCTTTTTTCATAATTTTATATTTTAAAGTTAATATTTTTTTTGATTAATTAAATAAGAACAAAGGTCTAAATGAACGTGTTAATTTTTTGCTGAATTTTTCAGTTCAAGGAAAGCCTAAAGTGTTTTTTGAGAATGATGTCAGGCAACTATTTGTTGCCGATAAAAAAAGAATACTGCACGCCTGTGGCGCGCTTTTTGGCGCGTCAAGCGCACGCGCAAACAAACTGCGAAGCAGACCTATTTTGTGTGT
>JAYVGH010000003.1:0-33300 GCA_043772435.1 Bacteroidota bacterium | reverse complement strand
GATAGTTAGAAATTTTTGTTCGCTCGCTGTAATCGTGTTTTCAATCATTAAGAAAGTACTTTTGCTAAATATTTAGCCAAAAACAGTGCATTAAAACTAAAATTAACTTTAAATTTACAAAAAACCGAATAAAAATTAGTATTCAAGGAAAAAGAGAATGAATTTACCCATTAAATTTTTATAAATTTTTTTGTTACAAAATTATTGCCGGTTTTTAGGTTTAAGAAATAAACGCCATTAATTAAAAATTTAATATCAATTGTAGTTATTGGTTCTGTTTTAATTTCAGTTGAATAAATAATTTCGCCAAAACTATTTATAATTTGTATAACGGAAAGTGTGTTTAATAATTCCGATTCAATTATAAGCTTATCGCTACTGGGATTAGGATAAATACTTACCCCAATATTATTTTTATTAAAAGTATTTAATCCCACTCCCGTAATAAATTGGTTAAGTTTATATTGCCTAAAAAATCGCCAAATTTCAATGCTCGCTTTAAAATCTTGATTAGTATTACTAATTATAGGTGTTGCTCCCGGCCACGAGTGTGAGCCTCCGGTTACTTTATATAATTCAACACTACTTCCGTTTGTTCCGCCGGTGTATTTGTAATTTACAGCCGTACTATTATCAAAAGTATTAATGTTTGGAACGGAATATGTTATAGGCGTAACACCACAATTATTATGTACCCGCCATTTTTTTACAACACTGTCAATTGGCGCAAAAGTACCGTCACCATTGTATGGCACAGTACCATCTAAAGTACCATGAATTTCCATAACAGGAAAAGGGCGTGATGGAGCGCATGTATACCAAGCATTTAACATGCTGCCTGTAACCGATGCTATAGCAGCAATACGGTTAGGTAAATTACATGCTAAGTAATAACTCATAATACCACCGTTGCTCATGCCGCAGCTATAAATACTATTATTATCGATGTTATAAGTTAATTTTATAGAGTCAATTAAATCGCTTAAAAATAATACATCGTTTGGTCCGGCACCAAAGCCCGCATTCCAGTATTGGCTTGTAGAAGATCCGGTACCATCAGGGCTCACTACTAAAAATTTGGCGGTATCGGCAATGGGCATAAAATTAGCATACCCCTGTTGTTGCACGGCGTTTGAGCCGTAGCCGTGCAAATTAAAAACCAAAGGCGCTGCTGTGCCGGCATTGTAACTTAAAGGTACATATAACCTAAACTTTCGTTTTATACCATTTGATATAATGCTGTCTAAATAAGTAACACCACTTTGTGCCTCCATAAAAAAACTAAGAGTACAATAAAAAATTAATAAATATTTTTTCATAAAATAAAGGTAATAAACTAATTTAATTTTTAATACTTTTAAATCGTAAAATAAATAAAATATGCTTCACAAAAATTTTAAAAATATAGATAAAGTAACTTATGGGCGAGGCTCTTTTGCGCAATTAGCCGAAACCGTTTTACCAATAAGAAAAGAAAATAAAAACTATTTTGTTTACGTAATCGATAATTATTTTAAAGGAAAAGATTTATCAAACAAACTGCAAAATTTACCCGAAGATTTAATTTATTATATTGATGTTGATCCACACGAACCAACTACCGGGCAAATTGATTCTCTTCGTGATGAGATTCTTTCTAAAAAAGGTGTGCCAAGCGGATTAATTGGGATTGGCGGCGGCAGCATTATGGATATTGCTAAAGCCTTATCGTTAATGCTTACAAATCAAGGTTCTTCAACCCTTTACCAAGGATTAAATTTAATAAAAAACCCGGGAGTGTACCATTTAGGCGTGCCAACAATTAGCGGCACAGGCGCTGAGGTAAGCATGACAGCAGTACTTACAGGACCTGAAAAAAAATTAGGATTAAAGTGCGATTACACGGTTTTTAACCAAGTAATTTTAGACCCTGAATTAATTGCAAGTGTACCAATTGATTGGTGGTTTTACACCGGTATGGATACCTACATTCACTGTATAGAAAGTGAAACCGGCATTAGAAACAATGCATTTAGTTTGGCTTATGGTGAGCAATCTTTAAAATTATGCCGAGAAATATTTTTAGGGGAAAATGCAGGGCAAACTTCTGATAATAATGATAAACTTATGGTAGCATCCTTAATGGGTGGCTTAAGTTTAACCTACAGCGAGGTAGGCGTATGCCATGCCATTAGTTATGGTTTAAGTAAAATTTTGGGAACACGCCATTGTTTAGCAAACTGCATTATCTTTCAACATTTGGGCGATATTTATTTAAAAGGACACAGCGAGTTTATGCAAATGATTAAAAAACATAATATTGTGTTACCACAAAACTTAAGCCAAGGTTGGAGCGAAGAAACCATTACCGCCATGGCAACCATAAGCTATAATTTACCTTTTATGTGGCATCATGCTTTTGGCGATAATTATAAAGAGATAGCAACCATGGAATATATTAAAGATTTGTTTAGGAGGTTGTAAATGTTTGCGACGCACTTTAATAAGATTTACATGATTTGTATTAAATCATAACAAACTAAATATCTGTCCTGTTTTTTTAACTCTTCCTCGGTAAAGCCATTTGTTTTACAAATAGTTTTTTCATTAAGGGTAAACCAATAACTAAAATTAGTATAGCCCCATATTTTGCAATTTTAAACCATTTATCGTATTCTTTTTGCCAGTAATCAAGCATCCACTGCTCGTAGTAGTATTGCCAACTGTAAACACTTACGTGTTTCCCATCTATTACCGTATCTATTATTGTTTGATTAGGTACAACGCCGTTAGCGTAATCGTATAAATAATAATCGTTATGCCTAAAAGTATTTGTATTTCTGTATAAATAATATACTATTAACATAGGCATAAATAATAATAATAAATAAAATATTTGATTAAATATATTATAGATAGGTACAAATTGATGTTTTTGTTTTGCCGCTAAAAACAAACTAATTGTTGCGGCTAAAAATAGCACAAAAACAAACCATTGAAACGCAACTTCGCGGTTTGAATAATTTATTATTTGCGTAATAATAAATGCCATTAAAGGATACAAAGCCAATATGATAGCGGTTATTAAAAACTGACGCCAGTTATTTAGTTTAAATAATACAAGCATTAAACATAATGTAATGGTTACATAAAATATTGCCCATAAAAATTCGCTTTTCCATATAAATAAAGGTTCAAATTTGGCCTGATAAATATTTCTAAATGCTATGCGAACCTCTTCTTTATAATAATCGTTGCCAAAATTAAATGTCTGCGTATTCATCCAACCTGTTTCATAAGCCTGCATGTAGGCCTGCGATAATTGATCAATTTCAATGGTAGGTGTAATGGTGTATTTTTTACAGATGGTAATGTGCTGTAACATTTTTTGTTTAACCTCTTCTACATTTTTACAAGGCGTGTATCCCATACCTTTATTAGTGTAACGCTCATCGGTATGAAACTTTACACTATCCGCTAACATATAATAAGGTGTGTAACTGTAATAATTATTAAATTTCCGAACATTAAAAAAAGTTATTTTTTTTGAGGTATCGTAACTGTTTTCGTATGAATAAAAAGATGTTGGAATGTAAGGTTCCAGTTTGTTTAATGAGTTAATGTCTTCTATTAATTCCTCATTAGTGTACATGTTTGCAAGCTTATTATTGTTAGTTATTACAAATGGAAAAGCGACACAAACAAAAATTAATACACATACAAATACCAAGCTAAAATTTTTGTACTCGTCTGTTATTTTTAAATTACCGTAATTTTTTTCTTTATTAAAAATTAAATAACGGTAGCCCCAAAACCACGATAATATAAACGATAAAATAGTTAATAACACATACCATAATCCGGCATCGGTACTGCTGGTTAAGTTTATAGGCATTGCTAATCCCAGTAAATACGAAAATATATATAACAAAAGCCCATACCATACTATGTAATGCAGCTTACTAATCCATAATAGGGGATGGTTGGCTAATAAATATCCATCTAATCGTTTTAAAAAGTTTGGCGCAATTTTTTTAAACATAGCTTATATATCTTTATGGAATAGTTGACGTGTACTTTGACTAATGTCTCTAAAATAATTTAATTGTAAATTGTGCTTATAAATTAATTCAATTATACTAAACCACTCATATTCTTTATTTACTCCAATAATAAATGCAGTTCCGGCATCTTCTATTTTACAATTAGGGATAGATTGTAAACAGGTTTGTAATTCCTGTAAAGAAAACCCACCCGCCACTTCAAAATTATTTACTTCGCGGTTAATGCCAAAATCAATTTGCTTACCATTATATATGGTTTTACCTTGGCGGATAAAAATAATATTATCGGCAACTCGTTCTACCTCGTGTAATTGTTGAGAACTGAAAATTATAGATAAAGGATAACTTTTAGATTGCGAAAAAAACTTTAAATCTTGTAAAAATAATTGCTGAGCGTTTATATCAAGGTTAGCCAAAGGCTCATCTAATATTAATAAATGTGGACGCCACAAAAGCATTTTAGCTAATTCAAAACGCATTCTGTAACCGCTGCTTATTTCGTTCCAAGTTAAATCTCTAAATTTATCTAAGCCCAATCTAAATAATATATATTCTATTTGTCGGTAATTTTCTTCGCCTTTAATGTTATGTATAGCTGCAAAAAACATTAAATTTTCCATTAATGTGCCGTGCCATTTGGGAATACGCTGAGGTATAAATGCAAATTTATTTTTTGCATCATAATAGTTTTCTCCCGAATTATTTAAAGCTGGATACTCAATTGAACCGGAATTTATACTTAACAACCCCGCAACCATTCGCAATAATGTGGTTTTACCGTTTCCGTTTTCGCCTACTACTCCGGTTATTTCACCCAACTGCAATTCAAACGAAATTGGGTGTAATTTAAACGGAGATTTACCTTTGTAAAATTGTTTAGAGATTTCGTGAGCTTTAAAAATAATGTTGTTTTTTAGGAAATCATTATTTTTTAATTCAACCGTACTGTTTTTAATACCATCAACTAATACCTTTGCATTAGCTAAAAATTCAACTTCGTTTAGTGTGTTATTATCATTATTAGAAAGTAAAAATTGTTTTCGTAAATCAAAAGCTTGGGTTTCAATTGTTTTATCTACTATGTAATCTTTGCATACATCCAAACAACGCCTGGTAAATAAACTATAATCCTTTGTTACTAAAGCCTCTTCAATTTGTTGTATGTATTTGGGTTCAATCATTAAAAATGTTTAAAGTAAATTTAAGTTTTAAATACGGCATATCGAAATAATATATTATCGAAAATAAAAAAAGCGGCTAGAAAAAATAATTCCAACCGCTTTAAAAGGTGTTTTAATTTTTATTGAGCAACTTCGTAAAATTTATTAAACTCAATAATAGCGTTTACAATGGCTTCTTTATTAAAAGTAAATTTATCTAAGTCGTTCCAAGTCATTGCCTGGTCTTTCATGTACGGCTTTATATCTTTTTTATAAAACTTGTCGTTAATTTGTTTTAACTCTTTTAGTTCAGGCTCTTTTTCTGATGGGCGGGTATCTTGTATATAATAAGCGCTAGCAACTATTGGTTCGCCCGCTTTTGTATCGGCAAATTTATATTCCATAAAATTTAAACGGCCTTTTACAAGATATTCTAAGTATACTCCTTCTCTATCATTTAAAGCGATAAAGGTAAAATGTCTGCCGTCGAAACCATAAGCTTTTGCTTTTTTACTGGTAATAGGCATTACTTTGCCCGCGCCAATTTTAAACGAAAAACCGTTGTAAATATCGTAAGGCGATTCAGTACTTATTGCCACTTCGCCTCGCACAGTATCACCTTTTAAATTACAGTAATAGCCTTTGTTTAACACAGGTGCCATTTTTGGCTCTTTACCTTTTTTTACCGGTTGAGCAAATATTAGTGCTGTAACACTAACAAAAACAATGGAAAGAATTTTACGCATACTAAATTTTATTTAGGTAAAGATATTTATTGTTATTGTACTTACAAAATACGTACCAAAGTTTTTATTTTTTTTGGCAAAAAAATAAAGCCCCAATCTATGGGGCTTTAAAAGCGGTTTAAACTAAATTATGCTATCTAATTTTCCATCTACAATGCCATATTTTAATGATTCTTCGGCCGACATCCAATAATCTCTATTAAAATCTAACATAATTTTTTCGAATGTTTGCCCACAATTAGCAGCTAAAATTTCGGCACTTATTTTTTTAGTCTTAATAATTTCTTCCATTTGTATTTCTATGTCAGAGGCTTGTCCGCCGGCACCGCCACTTGGTTGGTGTATCATTACTCTGGCATTTGGTAAAATAAATCTGCGCCCTTTTGTGCCAGCCGATAGTATAATAGAACCCATAGAAGCGGCATAGCCGGTGCATATAGTTGATACGGGGCTACTTATACTTTTAATTGTATCGTACATTGTAAAGCCGGATGTAACATAACCGCCCGGGCTATTAATAAATAATTGAATTTCTTTTTTAGGTTGAAGCATTTCCAAATACATTAAACGTTCCACCACATGCTTTGCCGAACGGTCATCAACCTGCCCCCATAAAAATATTTTTCGTTGTTCTAATAATTTCGAATCTATTGCATTTTGAATTTTTAACGATCTTTCCATAATTATAATTTAGTTTTTGTTAATTGTTGTTTTAAGGTTTGCGTTCCAACACTTCATCAATCATTCCGTAATCTTTTGCTTCTTGTGCTATCATCCAATAATCGCGATCACTGTCAGCCCATACTTTTTCATAGGTTTGCCCACTATGTAAGGCAATAATTTCGTACAATTCTTTTTTTAGTTTTTGAATTTCACGTGCTGTAATTTCAATATCTGTTGCTTGACCTTCAGCACCGCCCATAGGTTGGTGAATCATAACGCGAGCATGTTTTAATGCTGTACGTTTTCCTTTGGCACCTGCGCATTGTAGTACAGCACCCATACTAGCCGCCATTCCGGTACAAATAGTCGCTACATCGGGTTTAATAATTTGCATGGTGTCATAAATTCCTAAACCAGCATAAACGCTACCTCCCGGAGAGTTAATGTAAATTTGAATATCTTTTTTAGAATCGGCGCTTTCTAAAAATAATAATTGTGCCTGAACAATATTAGCTACCTGGTCGTTAATACCTGTTCCTAAAAAAATAATTCTATCCATCATTAAACGGCTAAAAACATCCATTTGTGCAACGTTTAACTGGCGTTCTTCAATAATATAGGGGGTTAATGAAGAGGTTATGCGAGAGGAATAATTTTCGTAAGTTAAACTACTGATGCCTGCATGTTTTGTGGCATATTTTTTAAATTCATTGTTATCAAACATAATTTTTTTGGTTTTAGTTATTTCAAATGTAAGTGTTGCTTTTGGTATTTCAAATAGTGTGCAAAATATTTATTAACGCTAATATGTCATAGTTGCTTTTGTTTCATTAACCACTTACTGTTATTAAGTTAATTGATTGTTAAGTGTTTAGCCTATTTTTTAGCTTTAAATTGCATTAGCCAAAATGACAAAAGATAAGTACTGCATACTTAACGGACATTTAATTAGTGTTTACGAACCTAGCGTTGCGTTTAATAACCGAGCTTTTAGGTATGGCGATGCGCTTTTTGAAAGCATACGCACCTGCAACAATAAATTAATGTTTTTGCGCGACCATATTACCAGATTAAAATTAGGCATGACGGTGTTGCGCATGAATGTACCTGCCGAATTTAATACCGAAAATATTCAAGAGCAAATTATAAATTTGCTTAAACACAATAGTCACGCACCAAATGCGCGTATTCGTTTAACTGTGTTTAGAAACGAGGGCGGTTATTACACACCCGAAACAAACGATATTTCGTTTTTAATTGAAAGTACAGAATTAGAGGGCGACTATCAATTAAACCAAAAAGGATTTTGGGTAGATGTTTATTCTGACATTAAAAAAAGCATTAATAAGTTGGCGAACATTAAAACCGGAAACGCTTTGCTATATGTTATGGCAGGGCTTGCCAAGCAAAGCATGAAATTAGATGATTGTTTTATACTTAACGAAAATGGTGTAATTTGCGAAAGTATAAACTCAAATATATTTTTAATAAAAAATGGCACTATGTACACTCCGCCGCTAAGCGATGGCTGTGTAGCGGGTATTATGCGTAAACAAATAATGACGTTAGCTACCCAACATAAAATTTTAGTATTTGAAACTAACTTAACAGATTATACGTTAAGCAATGCCGACGAAGTTTTTTTAAGCAATAGCATTAGTGGCGTGCAATGGGTAGGGCAGTACAAACAAAAATATTACACCAATAAAATGTCGGTTTTTTTTAATGAAAAATTAAATCAACTCACTTTATAGAACGCTGATGATGCGTATAAATATGATTAAGTATAATTTTTATGAAAACTTTTAATCCCTATTAACTAACCCCTGTTACTTAAAATTATGTACCAACAAATTCTTTCTATAGTTGAAAATACTCTTAAAACATTGGGTATAGAACCGGCACAAGCAAAAACAGGGGAGGGGCAATTTAACATTAATAAAGATAAAAATACAGAAGTTTTAATTGATGTGTGGGAAGAAAATTACCGTGTGTTTTTTCAGGTGCTTTGCCCTGTAACAAAAATTAATGATGTAAACCGAACAGAAGTTTTAAAAATGTTACTGGAGGAAAATCATGGTTTGGTAGAAGCAAGTTTTGCGTTGGCTAAAGACGATATTATTTTAAAAGATACTATTGAATGTTCTGCTTTTTTTAATCAAGAACGCGCTACAAGCACCATAATCCGCATATCTTATTACTGCGAGCTTTACAGGAAAAAATGGAATAGTTAAATTATTTTTTTAACCCTTCGATAATACTTTTTAATTGTTCTACCAATTCTTTTAAAGTAGCTATTGTTTCATCTTTCGATTTTATCAATTGCCCAACAAAATCGCTATCGTTTATTACATTGTTTTGCGAATGATTTAAAGAGTGTGGGCTGTTTAAAATACTTGTGTGTTGCGCAGGGTTTATAAATTCTGTCGGGGTAATATTAAATGTTTTGCTAATGTTTGCAATTAATTCATCAGTAAAATTTATTTTACCATTTTCTAACTTGCTATACTCTTGTTGGTTATTTAAACCTAGTAAACTAAATGCAGTTTCTTGTTTTAGTCCTTTATTTAAACGCAAACCCCTTAACCTTTCGGCATATTTAATATCGTTTTCTGTTATCATAATGTGTAAAATACGGCGTAAATTTATTTACTCAAATATATAAATTTACAATCATTTAGCCTATTTATTTGTTTAACTTCTTAAACGCAATTGCATTATTTTAATTACAATACGCTGTATTTTACAAAAGCTTAAGTATTGACAAACGAAATTTGGAATTGTATGTTTATAAAAAATTACAAAAAGATGCTTATAGAATCTATACAAACTCGTAACTCACTTTTAGAAGACGGATTAACATCAAACGTTAACGAGCGGGTGCAATATACTGCAAGCACTGGTATCGCATTACTAAATACAGCTAATCCAAATTTAGACGGCTCGGGTACTTTAGCATTAGTATTAAAAAATACAGTAGATATACTACTTAAAAATATTACAATTAAAGCCATTGGCAATACCACCAGAGGCATGGTTAGATTGTTTATAGCTAATGCCAGCACAGGCGGTGCAAATTTATTAATTGATGAGATTGAAATACCCGCAGTAATACAATCAAGCACAACACCAGCCTTTGAAATAAGTTACGATTTAAACTATTATTTAACAAGTGCAGGCACAGGTTTATTGAAAGCATCAACCCAAAATGCCGAAAGTTTTATTGTAACGGCACAGGCACTAGAAATTTCTTACCCTTAAAAAATTATAAATAAACTATACAAACTAAAAAAATTAAAAAATGGCAGCAGAAACACAATACACCGCCAACACAGGTTTGGCTTTAATATCAACCGCTAACACAGCCTTAGATGGCACAGGCACATTAGGCACAGTTTTAACCGCAGCGGCTAACGGCACTTTAATAAAAAACATTACTGTAAAAGGTATTGTAAATACTACCGAAGGCATGGTGCGCTTATTTTTGTTTGATGGCACCAACAACCGTTTGTTACAAGAAATACCAGTACCATCTATTACAAAAGCCGCCACTGTGCCTGCTTTTGAATATACATGGAATTGCGACTTAAAATTAAAAGCTGGTTGGATATTAAAAGCCAGTACGCAAAATGCGCAAAGTTTTGTAATTACTGCTAATGCCTGCGATTGGGCGTATTACACTACTACCGTTCGCCCCGAAAGTACTAATTTTACTGCCAACACAGGTTTAGGCTTAATAAGCACAGCCAATGCAAATTTAGATGGTACGGGCACCTTGGTTACTATTTTAACCGCTGGTGCTGCTGTAACCTATAAGGGTTGCCGTATTGAATGTGTTACCATTAAAGCTATTGTTACCACCACCCGAGGTATGGTGCGCCTATTTTTGTTTGATGGCACAAACACACTCTTATTAAAAGAAGTGCCTATAACCGAAACCACAAAATCGGGTACAGAAGCAACTTTTGAACAAAAATTGTATTTAAGTAATTTAGATTTAAAAGCCGGTTGGGCAATTAAAGCAGGCACACAAAATGCCGAAAGTTTTGCTATTACAATTGAAGGTAATGATTGGAAATACCCTGCTTAATTTATAAAAAACTAAAAAAAATGGCAGAAGAAACACAATACACCGCCAACACGGGCATAATAAACATTAGCACTGCCAATACTAATTTAGATGGCACTGGCACTTTAGGGCAGTTATTAACTGGTGTGGCAAACGGCACCTTGGTTAAAACCATAACTATAAAAGCTACAGGCAATACTACCGAGGGGATGATACGCCTTTTTGTAGATGATGGCACACGCACCGTAAACAGATTGTTACAAGAAATTTGGATTCCACCTATTACAGTATCATCTATTAATAAATCGTTTGAGGCTACTATCGAACTTAACTTTACCCTAAAAGCAGGGTATTTATTACAAGTAGGCACCGAAAAAGCCGAATCGTTTAATATAATAGCTGAAGGTTTAAATTGGAAGTATTATGCCACTTCGGTTAGAAAAGATACTACTATTTTAACAGTAAATAATGGCGCAGCTATATTAAGTGGGGCAGGCACACAGTTTACAATTTATACAGCGGGCACATCTGCTACATATAAAGGTGCAAGTATAAATAGCATAGTATTAAAAGGTTTAATGGGCGTTACGCCTGGCTTATTACAATTATTTATACAAAATGGTGTTACTACTTTTTTATTAAAAGAAATGATTGTACCCACCGTGGGCATAAGTGGCACCGACCAAGCCTTTGAATGGGCAATGGAATACGAAAATAATTTTGACCTCCAAGCTGATTATAAGTTACTAGCCGCTACAAATACTGCTGGCCTAAGCTTTAATGCATTAGTAGATGGTAATAACTGGAACTATGTACCTTAATTACATTATAAATTTTTAAATATATAAAAATTATGAAAAAGAAAGAGAAATTGAAAGTAAATACGAAAATTACAGATTTACACTTTGATAATGTAGTTTTAAGTGAGAATAGTAGAGTTTCCTCTAATTTTAACTTAAATACAGTAATGGGTGGTGGTGGTTCTGTATCTAAATATTATTATTACGAAACGAACGGCAAGTTTCACGATGAGGCCTGTGTGACTATTACTAGAGGTGGTTCTTCGAGTAAAAGTGATGGGCTTTATAACTGCGATGAAGGGTGCTGGGTATACTTTAATGCTTAAGAATTCAAATTTCTAAAATGGCATAATTTTTTTTAATTATCTCCTTAAATACCTAAATTTACATATGAAAAAATATTATGTTATTTTAATATTATTATGTGTATATTTTGTAAATTCACAAAACTACATTAAGTATTATAGTCTCGCCAATGTTGCTGAGTATGATTTAAGCAATGGAAAATATAGTTCCGCAAAAAAAACTTTTTATTATTAGAAAAAAAATTTAAACAACTTAAACCAAAGGATTATTTTTATCTTGGAATAATTAATCATATTCTATTAGATACTCTAAAAGGAAAGGACTACCTAATAAAATGTGCTAGAAGTTACGGCTGGCCTACAGAGTATATTGAAAAATATAGTAAAAAAAAATCGGAATTGAAAATTTCAAATTATACAATAAACAAATTAATGTTGATAGAAGATAGTTTATCAAAAACAAACAAAAAAAACGTTCAGGATACTATTGAATACTTTATAGAAATAGATCAATCTAATCGTAAAAATAATCACGTTAACTTTAAACAAGATTCAATAGTTCAAGAGCAATTTCTAAATTATCTTCAAACCGTGGGATTGCCTAATATCCAACAATACGGTGATTTTTTTTTATTGATTAATCTTCATGTAATCAATAAAAACATATTCAATAAATTTGAATCCTTTTTTATTGAACAATTAAAAAAAGGAAATATATATCCATATCATTACAGTTCGATGGTAGATAGATTTTTATTAGAAAATAATGAAGAGACTATGTATAACTCATATTTATACAGTAATATTTCCTCAAAAAAACTAGAGCGAGAAATTAAGAAAAACAGAAAATCCATTGGTTTAAGTTTATATTTTAAAGGCTCTTGTATTGCGCCACTATAAAAATGATATTATTGTTTTCTGATCCAAAAGACGGATCGACAGGTGTTATTATAGAATGGTTAAGTAAATCAGATGAAACATTATTAATTCTTACGCCTAAAGTTAATAATTTTATCGATATAGCAACGATTAGCGGTGAAAAAATAATATTAAACATTAACGATAATGAATATAATATTACGGATATAAAAGCCATTTACTATAGAAGAAGTTCAAAAATAATTAGCAATGTATATTTAAAAAAAATTACAACTATTAAAAATTCTAGAATAAAATCATTATCAGATTATATAGAAGGAAATTTTAATACAACAAATGAACTGCTAAACTTTTATTTAAAGGATAAAAAAACATTTGGCACAGAGGGCATAGGTAGAATAAATAAAATATTAGCATTACAAATTGCAAAAAAAGTTGGATTAAAAACACCAGAAACAATTATTACTAGTTCGAAAAAGGTGCTTATGGAGTTTTACTTAAAAAATAATCCAATAATTATTAAAAGTATTGATATTGGATACCGATATGAGGATAATAAATACTGGCACGTTAGCTATACTAATATCATTTCACCTAAAGAAATAAAGAATATCCCCGCTGAATTTCCATTAAGTTTGTTTCAAAAAAAAATTGAAAAGTATTTTGAGATTAGATGTTTTTATTTTCATGATAATTTTTATTCTACAGCAATTTTTTCACAAAATAATCCAAAAACTAATGTTGACTATAGGCGTTATGACTTTGAATTCCCGAACAGACAAGTTCCTTATATATTACCAGATAATATTATATACAAATTGAAATTATTATTTAAACTATTAAGATTAAATACTGGTTCTATAGATATAATATTTACTGGATTAGATTATTACTTTTTAGAAATTAATCCCGTTGGTCAATTTGAGAATGTATCTTTGTTTGGTAATTGGTACATTGAAAGAAATATAGCAGATTATTTATTGCATGATTAAAAATAGATTCATAAAAAAAATTGAATTAGAAAAATTTTGTTCTCTTGATTATTTCTACACGGAAAAAATTCCAATAACCGAAGAAGATAGAGATAAGGGTCAAAAGTATATTGAAAAGTATAAAAGTATTATTGATTTAAAGAGAATACCAATGAAACCACTTTCAAAATTATTAAATCCTAATGATTACTAAAGTATATATAATAGCGCCAAACTGCTTTGTTATAAAAGGCTATACTAGGGCTATATTAATTGATTTACAACGTCAATCGTTTAAATTGCTTACAGTTGAACAAGAAAAACTAATTGCGAAACCTTTACCCGAAGCCCAAATTACAAAGCTTCAGGGCGAAGATAAAAATTTTATAGATGCACTATTAAAAGAAGATATTTTGCTTTTAATACCAAAGGATTTGGTTTCGCTTTTTCCAAAAATGAACAATCAATTTTATAGTCCAACACAAATTAATAATTTTATAATTGAGTTAAATCCCATAAATATAAAATATGCAGATAAAATTATTAGCTCGTTAAATAATTTGGGTTGTAAGTTTATTGAGGTAAGGGTGCTTAAAGATATTGATATAAATGAACTAACTATTTTTTTAAATAAATTCTCTAAAACGACCGTTCAATGTATTGATATTTTTTTTAAGTATAAAAATATCAATAGTTATAATGAACTATTAAAAATTAAAAAAAATACGTTTGAGGTAAGATGGGTCTATGTGTATAATACCCCAGAAGTATATATTAAAAAAATGAAGAATAAAGTTGCGGCAGGAACTTTATTAGTAAAAAATAATCTTGTTGAAAAAACGAATTGTGGTAATATTTCACCCTTTTATTTTGCCATTAATATTCCCACATATACAGAATCCATACATTATAATTCTTGCCTGAATTGTAAAATTAGTATAGACGAAAAAGGAGAAATAAAGAATTGCCCTAGTATGAAAAACAGTTTTGGAAATATTAAAGATGTTACACTAGAAGATGCTGTAAAGAATAAAAACTTTAGTAAGTTGGGTAACATTAAAAAAGATGACATTGCCGTTTGCAAAGATTGTGAATTTAGACACATATGCACCGATTGCCGTGCCTATACCGAAGACCCAAACGACATTTACAGTAAACCTTTAAAATGCGGGTACGACCCATATACTGGCGTTTGGGAAGAATGGAGTACCAACCCCTTAAAGCAAAAAGCCATTGATTATTATGGCATGAGGGATATTATTTAAAAGGCAAGTACTAACTATTTTACCTTCCTAGCCGCCACCATCATCTCCTCACCAATATTAAAAAAAGACAGAAAATTATAAATTCTATTGTGAACAAATACGGCTAATTTTAATTGCCACATGGGTTTATCTGTAAACTTATTAAAATATTGTTGACGCTCAGCAGCGTTAATGGTTTTATTAGCTTCAATTGTAGTTTGTTTTTTTGCGCTTTTAAATTTTTTAAAAAAAGGCAACAGGGTGTACATTATAAATAATTTTATTTCAAACGACGATTTTATTTTTAAAACTTCGTAGCCGTTTTTTTCTAAAATTTGCGTAATGGTTTTTTTGCTAAAATAATTTACATGGTCTAAGCCCATCATTTTCCAATTATCTTTATGCTTTTTTGCAAAGTAACTATCTATTTGCGGTACTTGTAAAAACAAATAACCTCCGGGGTTTGTAAGTTTATTACATTTTTCTAAAAAAGGGCTAGCTTGGTCAATATGTTCCAACACATCCCACATGGTAATTACATCAAATTTTTTTGTTTCATCCATTTTAAAAAAATCAATATGGTCAACAGGTAGTTTTAAGTCGTTTACACAATATAAATATGGTTGTTCGCTAATTTCAACACCGTACACATCGTAACCCAATTCTTTACCAGCCAACATAAAATGCCCCCAACCGGCGCCCAAATCAAATAACTTACCGCTTTTAATGTATTTTTTAATAAACTTAAAACGTAATTTATGGCGTTGAACTTTTACCCAATTATTACCTGCTCTAACAGCTGCGGTAACATCGGCATTTTTATACTGCGTATATTGTATTTGTTTACGGTAATAATGCGGAATAAAATGATGCGAGCAATCATTACAGGTTACTACAGCAAAGTTCTCTTTTTGATATTTGAGTGTAAACTTATTAGGTTGGGTATTAGAGCATACGCAACAAAAAATTTCTTCTGCCATAAAGGCGGGTACTACAGACATAAATTTTAAGGCTTGGTTTCTATATCAAAAGTACTTTCGGTAATAGCAACCCCGTCTCTAAAATGCGATACACCACCCCAACTAAAAATCTTTTTTTGATACACCCAAGCGTTATTATCTTTAACAACTACGCGTTGCAAAATTACAAATCCCGAACCACTAATAGTTTCTTCGGTAACACCCGGACTATATTTAGCTAATAATTGTTTTATGCGATCATCTGTAGTTTGAGCGGCATCAGAGTTTAAAAATTTTTCGCATTCAATTAATTTGCCTTTTGCGTATGTGTCGCCACCTTTAAAGGTTAAGGCTTCTTCGTAATACTTTTTAGCATCTCGGTACCGTTTAGTACCAAAAAAATTATCTGCATTTTTAATTGCCTCCTTGTACTTAACATCACCGCTTGCTAATACAGGAATAATTGTACCGTTAGTTTTATCTTTAATTTCTTTTTGTTTTAATGCTTCTGCCTCTGCTTTAGCTTTTGCATCTGCCGCGGCTTTGTCTTTAGCTAATTTCTCTGCGTCTGCTTTAGCTTTTTCATCCGCTGCCGCCTTTTCTTTAGCCAATTTTTCTGTAAGAGCTTTGTCACCTTTTGCTTTTGCGGCGGCAAGTTCGTCGGCAGCTTTTTTAGCCGCGGCATCGGCTTCTGCCTTGGTTTTAGCATCGGCAGCAGCTTTTTCTTTTGCCAAACGGTCTGCCTCTGCCTTATCTTTAGCTGCTTTCTCTGCGTCTGCTTTGGCTTTTGCATCAGCAGCAACTCTATCTTTAGCTAATTTTTCAGTTAATTCTTTATCACCTTTTGCTTTTGCGGCGGCAAGTTCGTCGGCAGCTTTTTTAGCAGCGGCATCAGCTTCTGTCTTGGTTTTAGCATCGGCAGCAGCTTTTTCTTTTGCCAAACGGTCGGCCTCTGCCTTATCTTTAGCTAATTTCTCTGCGTCTGCTTTGGCTTTTGCATCAGCATCCGCTTTTTCTTTAGCAAGTTTGTCTGCTAGTTCTTTATCTCCTTTTGTTTTGGCGGCGGCAAGTTCGTCGGCAGCTTTTTTGGCAGCGGCATCAGCTTCTGCCTTAGCTTTTGCATCAGCGGCAGCTTTTTCTTTAGCTAAACGGTCGGCTTCGGCCTTATCTTTAGCTGCTTTCTCGGCATCTGCTTTGGCTTTTGCATCCGCATCCGCTTTAGCTTTTGCGTCTGCATCTGCTTTATCTTTAGCTAATTTCTCGGTATCCGCTTTGGCTTTTGCATCAGCGTCCGCCTTAGTTTTTGCATCCGCTTCGGCTTTGGCTTTAGCGGCAGCATCTGCTTTTTCTTTTGCTAAACGGTCGGCTTCGGCCTTAGCCTTTGCATCCGCGTCTGCCTTTGCTTTAGCTTCAGCATCTGCTTTTTCTTTTGCTAAACGATCGGCTTCGGCTTTTGCTTTAGCATCGGCAGCGGCTCTTGCTTTAGCTTCCGCATCTGCTTTAGCTTTAGCGGCGGCGTCTGCTTTAGCTTGTGCTTCGGCATCGGCAACAATTTTATTTATATTAATTATTTGTTCTTTTGGGTAGGCTTCGGTAGCCTTAAGTTTAGAGGCTTCGGTATAGGAAGCAATTGCATTTTGCCACTCTTTTTTTTGGAAAGCTTTGTCGGCATTTTTTAAAGCCGCTTGATAGTTAGCTTCTTTATTTTTCTCTTTATTTTTAGCTTCTTTTTCGGCTTCTTTTATAGATTGCAAACCGGCAATCATTTGTTCTAAGTAAGCTTTATCGTATTCAAAATTATCTTTGGTTGGGTTGTAATTGTATTTGTTAATGGGCTGATTTAAAAGGGAATAATCTACACCTTCATACTTTTTATTTAAACTTAAACTGGCTTCAATTATTGGAAACTTAGTGGCCGCTTTTTCGTCGGGTACTCCTAAAGTGCTTATTGCAAAACGTTTGGCTACATAGCCATCTTTACTAACCGTAACTAAAAACTCGCCTCCTAAGGGCACATCAAAATTATATCTGCCACTACCGTCGGATGTTGCACTACCTATGCTTTTACCACTTTGAGTTATTGAAATGTTAGCGCCGCTTACACTACCGTTATCATCGCCTATTTCTCCTTGAAAATGAACAGGGACAGTTTGACTTATTAAAATGCGTACGCTGATTAATAGAAAAAATATATAATATATTCGTTTTAAATACATTGGTATTTGAGAAGTGCAAATTAGTAATAATTTTTTATAATTTTACTTACATTTTAGATGCCAAAAAGCCACAACTCCATAATAAAAACTGTTAATTTTAGTTATTGGGAACTAAACCACTATTTTAAAACCTATGATTTAATTGTTATAGGTAGCGGAATTGTGGGCTTAAGTACCGCGATAAGTTTTATAGAAAAAAACAACAAAGCTACGGTTTTAGTTTTAGAACGAGGTATACTACCCAGTGGCGCAAGTACAAAAAATGCCGGCTTTGCTTGTTTTGGAAGCCCAAGCGAATTGTTGGATGATATACTAAAAACTAACGAAGAAACAGTTTGGCAAACCGTAAAAATGCGTTGGGAGGGATTAAATTTATTGCAAAAACGCTTGGGTAAAAAAAACATAGATTATAAACCTTATGGAGGCTTTGAATTGTTTGATAATGAAAAACTATTGGATGAATGCACTGAAAAATTAACTTATTTAAACAAAAACATAAAAAAAATAATCGCAAAAAATAATTGTTACAACAATGTAAGCACTAAAATAAATTATTTTTCTAATATTAAAGGCGTTATAAAAAATAATTTTGAAGGGCAAATAAATACAGGTTTAATGATGAAAAATTTAATTTTATTAGCGCAAAAAAAGGGGGTAATAATTTTAAATTCTGTAGCAGTATTACAGTTAAATGATTTAGGTAATGTGGTTGAAATTAACAGCAATATTGGCGTTTTTAAATCAAAAAAAGTAGTAGTTGCCACAAATGGTTTCGCTACACAGTTACTAAACATTGCTGATGTAAAACCTGCAAGAGCGCAAGTATTAATTACAAAGCCAATTAGTAATTTAAAAATAAAAGGGGCTTTTCATTATCAACAAGGCTATTATTATTTTAGAAATATTGATAACCGTATTTTATTTGGAGGAGGAAGAAATTTAGATTTTAAAGGTGAAACAACCACCGATTTAAAATTAAATACAACCATTCAAACAAAACTGGATGAGATTTTAAAAACTATAATTTTACCCAACACTAAATTTGAAGTAGAGCATAGATGGAGCGGCATAATGGGTGTTGGTAGCGAAAAAAAACCAATAGTTAAAGCAGTTAGCAATAATGTTATTGTCGCCGTAAGAATGGGCGGAATGGGCGTTGCTATAGGTAGTTTGGTAGGAAAAATGGCTGTTGAAAAAATGTAAAACTTAATCTAAATCAAATTTAATACCTTGCGCTAACGGTAATGTATTGCCGTAGTTTACAGTGTTAGTTTGTCGGCGCATGTATGCTTTCCATGCATCGCTGCCACTTTCGCGACCACCGCCTGTTTCTTTTTCGCCGCCAAATGCACCACCAATTTCGGCACCGCTAGTACCTATGTTTACATTTGCAATACCGCAATCGCTTCCGGCGTAACTTAAAAATAATTCAGCCTCGCGAATATTTAACGTCATAATTGCACTTGATAAACCTTGTGGTACATTGTTTTGCATTGCAATTGCTTCTTGTAATGTTTTGTATTTCATAATGTATAATACAGGCGCAAAGGTTTCATGCTGCACAATTTCCATGTCGTTGTTTGCCTCTACAATAGCCGGTTTTACGTAGCAACCGCTTTCGTACCCTTTCCCTTCTAATACACCACCGGGTACAATAATTTTTCCACCTTCACTAATAACGCGTTCTAAAGCAGTAAGGTAGCCTTTAACCGCGTCTGTATCTATTAATGGGCCTACATGATTTTTTTCATCTAAAGGATTGCCAATTTTTAATTGAGAATATGCCTTCATTAATTTTTCCTTTACTTTATCGTAAATACCTTCATGAATAATTAAACGGCGCGTAGTAGTACAACGTTGCCCGGCAGTACCCACAGCGCCAAACACAGCGCCAACTAAGGTAGTTTCTAAATCTGCGTTTTCGGTAATAATAATGGCGTTGTTACCTCCTAATTCTAAAATAGATTTACCAAAACGTTCTGCAACTTTTGCCCCAACAATTCTACCCATTCTAGTAGATCCTGTCGCGCTAATCAGTGGCACGTTAGTATCGGCAGTTAACAACTCGCCAATATCCGCGTAACCATTTATTATTGAGCTTATACCTTCGGGTAATTTATTTTCTTTTGCCACTTCGTTCCATATATGTTGACAAGCTACCGAACATAATGGAGTTTTTTCAGATGGTTTCCAAATACACACATCGCCACAAACCCAAGCCAATGTTGCATTCCACGCCCAAACAGCAACCGGAAAATTAAAGGCGGAAATAATACCCACAATGCCAATTGGGTGCCATTGTTCCATCATACGGTGGTTGGCACGTTCGCTTTGAATAGTTAAACCATACAATTGGCGCGATAAACCCACGGCAAAATCGCATATATCAATCATCTCTTGTACTTCGCCCAAACCCTCTTGATACGATTTGCCCATTTCGTATGAAACTAATTTACCTAACTCGGCTTTTTTTGCACGTAATTTATCGCCAAACTGACGCACATACTCCCCGCGTTTTGGAGCTGGGATAGTTCGCCAAATGGCATAAGCATCAGTAGCAGTAGAAATTATTTTTAAATAATCGGCTTTAGTACCTGTTTTTACTTTTGCTATTAATTTGCCGTCAACCGGACTTAAGGATTCTATATCTGTACCGGATGAAAACCAGTTTAAACCTGTTGAACAACCGTTGTTTGAATAATTTAATTTAAGTGCCTGTAATACGTTTTGCATAATTTTTTATTGAGAGGTAAATTTATTATTTTAATTATAATAATAAATAAAATTAATGTTATAGTTTTTAACGAAAAATGGAACGCAGATTATTATGATGAATTATGATTTAATTTAAAATACTTTTTAGTTGTAGTTTTTAATTTTTATAAACCTTGAAGGTTTTAACGTTATTTTTTTAACGAAAAAAGCCACAACGTTAGTTGTGGATTTTTAAAAAATAGGCTTCGTTTACACTTAGACTCCGCTCAGTGTGACAGATTAATTACTGAATTTTAAAGCTGATTGGTAAGTTAAAATAACATTTAACAGAACGTCCGGTCATTTTTGCAGCTTTCCATTTTGGCATTGATTTTACAACACGAATAGCTTCTTTATCGCAATCATTACAGCCTGGCACCCCTTTTAGTATTTCAACGTTACTAATGTCTCCATTTTCGTTTACTACAAACTTTAAGAAACATTTACCGCTAATGCCGGCTTCGCGAGCCATTGAAGGATATTGTAAGTTTTTTTGAATATACTTACCCATTTCTGAAATTCCACCTGGGAACTCGGCTTGCTCTTCAACTATTGTAAAAATTTCGGGTGCCGCAACTTCGGTTGGACCTTTAACTTCTTCGGTTGGCGGAGCCACAATATCTTTATCACCTTCTTGGTCTTTAGTACCAACGTTAGTTTCCTTTACTTCTTCTTGTAATTTTTGAGGCTCTTCTTCAACAGCGTCATCTTTAATTACAGGTGGTGTAAATTTAACCATATCACCCATGGGCAGGGGTGGTGGTGGTGGCGGTGGCGGTGGGGTTTCCTCTACAGGCGGTGGTGGTGTTAAATCTATTTGTTCTACTTTTAAATTTTCAACAACTTCTTCAGTTTTTGGGCGATCTATAATTTTTTTAACGCCTAATAGCGCTAATGAAAATAAAATCATTCCCGCTAAAATAAATACTACACGTTTGTTGTAGTTTTGGCGCAATTCGTAAGCACCATATTCTTGGTTACGGCCTTCAAATACCACGTTGTTTCGGCTATCGTAACTTTCGCCCGCCCAACCTGTTTTTAAGTCTATTAGCAACATGGTTACGGAAACCACAGCAAATATTCCAATTAAAATAAATAACATAATTTTCTCCTTTCTTTTTAATTTAGATGTATGGGTTTTAAAAATTCCATAAATGTTTTACAAATTTTATTTAATTAGTTCAACTGTTTAATTACTTCCTACTTTTTCAATTACCATGTCGTATTCCGGCTTAATAATATCAACCATTACATATTTACCTACCACGTTATAATTTAACTCGTCAATAATATCAATTACGTTTTTGTAGGTGGCCTTATCGTCGGTTTTAATTAAATAAGTTGGTGTAGTTTTATCGGCTTTTGCCTCGCGCACCATCCGTTTAAAGGTAGTATCAGGCAGTTGTTTTGCTTCGTGTTTTGCAATTAAAGCTTTTACATTATCTTGCATAGATTTACTTTTATCTAACAAATATTTGCGTAAACTTTCTTTGCTAAAATTAAGTTCTTTTAACTGTGTTTTAGTGCCTTTATCATCGTCTTTAGCTCTAAACTCGCCCTCATAATAAAATATACGATCGTTTTTACTTAATAAAAAAGTAATACCATTTTTAATTGGAGGTTGAGGTACAGTGATATCTGGCGGTGCCGGAAAGGTTAATTCCATTGATTTTGGTTTACTAAACGTAGCTGTTAAAACGAAAAACGTTAACAATAAAAACGCTAAATCCACCATGGGAGTCATATCAATACGCGTGCTTTGTTTTTTGGCTCTTTTTTTGCCGCCTTTGTGGCCTCCGCCACCACTGTCTGCTATTTCTGACATACAATTAGTTTTTAGTTTTTAATTCTTAGTTTTTAATAGGTTTAGATTGTTTTAAAACTAAACACTCAACATTAAAAACTTTTTATAATTATCTAATAGGTTCAACTACTGTTCCGCCACCCTCAAGTGATGTAATAAGATTAAACTGGTAAATTTTTAAATCGGTAAATGTTTTAATAACATCTTTTACATACATATATTTAGTATTTGCCGCACATTTAATAGCGTAGCGCGGTTTTTCGGCTTTAAATTCACCGCCGGCACTTGCTGCTTTTTCTTTGGCGTCTAAGTACATTTTAACGGCTTCTTTACCGCCAATTGCAATCCAATCTTTTAACTGGTTGTTTGGTATAATGGTATCTAAAGGCACACCTTTTTGTGGCTGAAAAGCACTACGTTTATCTTCTTTAGTTTCAATATATTTTGGTAAATCTTTTATATCAACGCCAAAACTTGGTAAACCGCTAAATTTTATAATTTGCTCTTCGGTAAAACCCACTTTATATTTTGTTGCCATTTGACGTAATGCGCTCATTTTAGCGGAAGAATTACTAATGCCAAAAAATGCACGACCTTTTTCGTCGATGGTAACTAATATGTGGTTATCGGGTAAATCAACCATACCAATTGATGAGGGTGGATCGACAACCACAGGTTCTGCCATGCGAAACGAAGCCGTTAACATAAAGAATGTTACCAGTAGGAAAGCTAAATCCACCATGGGCGTCATATCTAACGCTGGTGCTCCTCCTTTTGATGGTTTTTTTGACATATTATTTTAAGTTAATAGGGGTTAGTTAATAGTTAATAGCATAAGTTAATAGGTAATAGGTAAGGGCAAACTATTACCTATTAACTATTCTCTAATGCCTACTTACCACTTGATTGAAACTCTTGAATGATAGACATGCCGGCTTCATCCATAGAATAAGTAATTTGATCGATACGGTTACTAAAATAATTGTAAAAAATAATTGCTAAAGCAGAGGTTAATATACCTACTAATGTATTTACCAATGCTTCGGAAATACCTGTTGCTAAAGCAGAAGTATCGGGTGCGCCTGCAGCAGATAAAGCGGCAAATGCACGAATCATACCCACAACCGTACCAATTAATCCGGCTAATGTACCAATAGATGCCATTGTAGAAATAACTACCATGTTTTTTGATAACATTGGCAATTCTAATGAAGTTGCCTCTTCAATTGATTTTTGGATGGCAGCAACCTTAGCTTCTTTATCCATAGCCGCATCACCTTGAACGTATTGATATTTTAAAACACCTTCGTGTACAACGTTAGCTAACGACCCTTTTTGTTTATTACACTCTGCAATAGCACCGTCAAAATCGTGTTGAGAAATTAGTGTTTTAATTTTACCTACAAATTTATCAGTAGCACCGGCACCATTTGCTTTCATAATGGTAATAAAACGCTCAATTGCAAAAGTAATTACAGTTAATAAAAACCCAATTAAAATAGGCACAATAAAACCACCTTTGTACATAGTTCCCAAAATGTTGTGTGGATGACCTTTTTCGGCATCGCCACCTTCAAAATTTGAAGGCGAACCTAAAATTGTTTTGTAGATGGCCCAACCTAATACAATACAGATAACGATTGCTAATGCTGAAACAATAAGTGGGAAACCTCCCGATGTTTTTTTTGTGCTCATTTTGTTTTATTTTAGTAGTTAATTTAGTTTTTGCTTTACAAGCGGTAAACATAGCAAATAGTTTTTTGAAGTAAAAATCTATTTTATATGAAATAACGTTTATTTGATACAAATATTTTAATTTTTTTTACATAAACGCGGGGCTTATGTACAAGTGGCATAATTTTTTGTACAATTGGTAATTATGTAAATTTAGTTAAATTATGAATATAGAAGAGTTAAGAGAGTATTGCATTAAAAAAACGGGAGTTACCGAGAGTTTTCCGTTTGATAGCGAAACATTAGTGTTTAAAGTTTCTGGTAAAGTTTTTTTGTTGGTGGGTATTGAAAGTAACCCGGTACAATTTAACGTAAAATGTAAACCCGAAAAAGCTATTGAGTTACGCGAAAACTATAGCTGCGTATTGCCGGGTTACCACATGAATAAAGCCCATTGGAACACAATAGTTTGTAATGGAATAGCTTCAAAAAAATTGATTTTTAGCTGGATAGATGATTCGTATAATTTAATTGTGGCGGGGTTGCCAAACAAGGTTAAAAATGAATTAGGATGAAAAATAATAAATTTAACATAAATGAATAAAAAAAAGAACTATATTCGTTACCTAAAATTTTAAAAAAGTAAAACATGAAAAGAAAAATTACATTATTATTTGCAGCTGCATTTGGTATTTTCACATCAAATGCGCAAACAACTTTAAGCGAGAGCTTTACGGCTACTTTTGTGCCATCGGCTTCAGGCTGGAATACACAAAACGTTTCTGTACCATCTACTACCGTTACTTGGAGTCAGGGTAACCCTTCAAATTTTCCGGCTAATAGCGGTGCCCCCGCAGATTACTTTGGAGCTAATTTTAACAGTACGACAGGTGCTGGCACTATAAGTCAATGGTTACTTACGCCTACCCTTAGTTTAACAAACGGTGCTATTTTAAAATTTGCCACAAGAACAACCACTGCATCCACAATTTATCCGGACAGATTACAAGTTCGTTTAAGCCTGGGTACAGGAACTGCTGTGGGAACAGGCAGTACATCGGTAGGTACTTTTACAACTTTATTATTAGATATTAATCCATTATACAGTACCTCTACAACTAGCGCTGTTTCTGGTAATACTGTAAATGGTTTTCCTGACACTTGGTCGGTTTATACTTTAACTTTATCAAGTATTACAGGAACTGTTCAAGGTAGAGTTGGTTTTAGATATTTTGTTGAAGATGGTGGTCCAACGGGAAACAATAGTGATTATATTGGTTTAGATGATGTTAATTACTCTTTACCTTGTGCTACTCCAACTTTAATGATTAATCCTCCGTCTGCAAGTTTTTGTTCAGGTGGTTCGGCAACATTTTTTGGAAGCGGTGCAACAACTTACACATGGAGTACAGGCGTAACTACAGCATCAGTTGGAGTTTCTCCAACAGTAACTACTATCTATACTTTAATGGGCTCAAGCACACCGGGCTGTACAAGCTCAAAAACAGTAGCTGTTACAGTTACTTTAACACCAGTTGTAGCTGTATCAAATGTTACAACTTGTCCTAGTACAAGTTCTACTTTAACTGCAAGTGGTGCTTCAACTTACTCATGGAACACCGGTGCTTTAACCCCTGCAATTGTTGTTTCACCTGCTGCTACTACTAGTTATACCGTAACAGGTAATAATGGTATTTGTGCTAATACAAAAACAGTTACGGTAACTATTGGTACAGGTTTATCAATTATCGTTACTTCATCGTCTGCATCTATATGTCCCGGTAAATCGGCAACATTAACAGTTAGTGGCGCTACAACTTACACTTGGCTTCCAACCGGAAGCGGTTCAAGTATAGTAGTAAGCCCTACAACTGCTGCAACTTACACAGTAGCTGGTCAAACCGGTGGATGTTTTGGTGTTAATACAATAGCGGTTGGAGTTAATTCAAATCCTGTTTTATCAGGATCTTCTACTCCTTCAATAGGCTGTACTAACAGTACTGTTTCTATATTAGGTTCGGGTGCTACTAATTATACTTGGTCTATAGGTTCATCATCAGTTGTAGCAAATCCTGTTACGTTAACTACAGGTTCTGTTGCTGGTACTACAACCTTAACTTTAACAGGTACTAATTTAGCCGGATGTACTGCAACAATATCGTATGTTCAAACTACAACAGTATGTTCGGTTGGCTTAACAAATAGCGCTATTGAAACTACTAATGTTGCAATTTACCCTAACCCATTTACCAACGAAGTTACAATTTTGGGTGTTAACGGACCAATTGAAGTAATTAATACTTTAGGGCAAGTTGTTTTAACAGCTACAGTTTCTGAAAAAGAAACTATTAATACTACAAACCTTGCAAAAGGTATTTACTTTATTAAAGTAAAAAGTGCCGATACTAAGTCGATACAAACTATTAAAGTTATAAAAAACTAATTTTAAATTAGTTTATTTAAAACCCATCTCGTTGTAACGAGATGGGTTTTTTTATTTGCTGGTGTTCAACAAAAGAGTTTGTAAATTTGTAATGTTTTCGACTAGCTCGAACCGATAATTTATGATACCCGAAACCATTTCTATACTTTTAAAAACATTACCCGAAACGCCCGGCGTGTATCAGTATTTTGATAACGAGGGTATGCTTTTGTATGTTGGTAAAGCAAAAAATTTAAAAAAACGGGTTAGCAGTTATTTTACAAAAGAACACGATAATAATAGATTAAGAATATTAGTTAGAAAAATTGTTGACATAAAAACAATAAAAGTCAATTCAGAACTTGATGCGTTGTTATTAGAAAACAACCTTATAAAAAATTTAAAACCGCGCTACAATATAAATTTAAGAGACGATAAAACCTATCCGTGGATTATTTTAAAAACCGAACGTTTTCCAAGGTTGTATTATACGCGCCAACAAAAAAACAAAAGCGATGAGTATTTTGGACCTTACGCTTCGGTAAAATTAATGCATACTTTATTAGATTTAATCCGCCAAATATATCCTTTACGAACTTGCAGTTTAGAATTGAATAAAGAAAACATTGATAAAGATAAATTTAGGCCTTGTTTAGAATTTCATATTGGGAGATGTAAAGCGCCTTGTGTAAAAAAGCAAGATGAGGCGGAGTACGATCAAAATATTCAGGAAATTCGTCAGATTATAAAAGGCGATTTAGCTTTTGCACTGCGTGATTTAAAATTAAAAATGAGCGAAGCCGCAAACCGCTATGATTATGAAACGGCAGAAGAAATAAAAAACAAAATAGAGGTATTGAGCGCTTATCAAAGTAAATCTACCATTGTACACCCATCCATTACAAATACCGATGTAATAAATATAATTAGCGATGAAAAAAGTGCATACTCACATTATTTTAAAATAATAAATGGCGCAATTATTCACGCTCAAACAATAGAATTAAAAAAGAAAATGGAGGAAACGGATGAAGAATTATTATTGTTTGCAATTGTTGAATTTAGAAACAGATTTAATAGTACAAGCAAAGAAATTTTAGTACCCTTTGCCCCCGAAATTATTTTGCCGGATTGCGAATATGTAATTCCCAAAATTGGAGATAAAAAGCAACTATTAGATTTATGTTATAAAAATGCTTTAGCCTATAAACAAGAGCGTGAAAAACAAATTGCATTAACGGATCCGGATAAACATACCGACCGTATAATGAATCAAATGATGAAAGATTTGCGAATGACAGAACAACCAAGACGGATAGAAGGCTTTGATAACAGTAACATACAAGGCGCTTATGCCGTTAGTGCCATGCCTGTTTTTATTGATGGCAAACCCGCAAAAAAAGAATACCGCCATTACAATGTAAAAACGGTTGAGGGGCCTAATGATTTTGCAACGATGGAAGAAGTTATTACACGCCGCTACACACGTGTGTTAGAGGAAAAATTACCGCTACCTCAATTAATAGTAATAGATGGCGGCAAAGGGCAATTGGGTGCAGCAGTTGAAAGTTTAAAGAAATTAAACTTAATGGGAAAAGTTACAGTTATTGGTATTGCAAAACGGTTGGAAGAAATTTATTTTCCTAATGATTCGTTACCTTTATATTTGGATAAACGCAGCGAAACCTTAAAAATAATTCAGCAGATACGCGATGAGGCGCATCGTTTTGGTATAACGCATCATCGAAATAAACGAAGCAGAGAAACCTTTAAAACAGAGCTAAACGAAATAAAAGGTATTAGCGATAAAACTGCCGAAAAATTATTAATTGAATTAAAAAGCGTAAACAACATTAAAGTTGCAACACTACACGAGTTAGAAAAACATATTGGTACAGCCAAAGCTAATTTAGTGCACGATTATTTTAATAAACCAAAAACAAATACTAATTTATAGTATTTTTACTAAGTGAAAAGCGCTATTTTTTCTATAATATTTTTTTCTTTTTTCTTATTTAAAGCCCAAAACAATTTGAGAATATATTCCTCAAACGGCGAACTTTTTAAATTAAGCGTTAATAATAAACTATTTAATAAGCACGAAGAGGCAAATGTATTGGTATTGCAAGTTATGGGCGATACAATTACAATAAAAGTAGAGTTTACTAATAACTTAAAAACCGAAAAAAAAATTTATTTATTGGAAAAAACAAAACCTGTAACTTTAAAAGAGTTTAATTATAAAGTAGAAAATATAAAAAATAAATTAATAATAAGTTTTATAAACATAAATGATATTCAAAAAACAATTTCACCACTAGTGCCAGCAAAACCAATTATTGATACATCTAATAAATATAGAAATAATGTTTTAGGTCATTTTTGCGAATTAAAAAACGATAAACCTATTTATTTTAACAACCTACCTAAAGATGGGATTTGCAAAACAGCAATGCCCAACGACTATATAAATTACATTGTATTTTTAATGACTAAAACAGAAGTGCCTGATGATAAATATAACGTATTAGAAAATGTATTTCGTAATAATTGTGTATCAATAAGCCAAACAACTGTTTTACTTAAATACGTTGATTATGAAGTAGAAAAATTAAAATTAATAAAACTGGCATATTATAGTTTTACCGATAAATCAAATGCAAAAGATTTAGGGAATAATTTTAAGTACGAATCTTCAAAAAATGAACTACAAAATTATTTAAATGAAGCCAAAACAAAAAAACAGTTGTTTTTAAGTCAGTGCCAAAAAGCAACTAATGATACTGTAATAAACTCGTTTATTGAAAAATTGAAAGTTTTTAATACTGATAATGAGCGGTATCAAACTTTTAAAAAAATATACATAAGTTATTGCTACTCATCTGAGCAAGTAAAACAACTATTACAAACTTTTATTCATGATAGGGAAAAATTGGATGCGGCAGAGCAACTTTATTACTATTGTATTGACAGGCAAAATTATTTACAGATAAGCAATGTTTTTTCATATAAACAAACCGAAAGTGATTTAAAAGATTTTATTGAAAAGCAAAAGTAATAGGTTGCTTTTTAATAAAATTGAACTATTGTTTTTAGTATATTAGCACATTGAAACCCATTTTAGAAATACAAAACGTTAGTAAAAAATTTAGGATAAACGCCCAACAGCAACCTTATTTAAGTTTACGAGATAGTGTTTCTAACATATTTAGAAATAAAAATAAAGTAGAGGATTTTTGGGCATTAAAAGATGTTTCGTTTAACGTTGAGCAAGGGGATACTATTGGTATTATTGGAAAAAATGGTGCAGGTAAATCTACCTTATTAAAAATATTAAGTAAAATTACGCCTCCTACATCCGGCAAAATTATTGGTAGGGGAAGAATTGCCAGCTTGCTTGAGGTAGGCACAGGCTTTCATCCGGAGCTTAGCGGACGTGAAAATGTTTTTATGAACGGCTCAATACTGGGCATGCGTAAAGCTGAAATACAAAAAAATTTTGATGCCATTGTTGAATTTGCCGGGATAGATAAATTTATAGATACACCCTTAAAACATTACAGTAGTGGCATGCAACTTCGTTTGGCTTTTGCTGTTGCAGCATTTTTAGAAAACGAAATTTTAATAATTGATGAGGTGTTGGCAGTTGGCGATGCAGAATTTCAAAAAAAATGCATGGGTAAAATGGGCGATATAAGTAAAAGTGGAAGGACGATATTGTTTGTGAGTCACCAATTATCTGCTATCGAAAATTTATGTAAAAAATGCATTGTTTTAAATAAAGGGTTAGTACATTTTAGTGGTTCTACTAAAGAATCTATTAATAATTATATTGCTTTAAATATAGAAAATATTGAAAGCAGAACAACTAATTCAGTAATTACCGGGGTTAAAATTACATCATCTTTAAACGGTTTAAATACCATATTGCCGTTTGATACCATTTGTATTAGTGGTAAAATCGCGTTAAATAAATTAATAAAAAAACCTATTTTAGGAATAATAATTCGGAATATATTTAATATTCCAATAATAGGTATTAATAATAAAACATACGGTTTTGATTTTGAGGAATTAAAAAATAATTTTTTTGAAATTAAATTAAAAAACACACCTTTATTACCTGGGTTTTATTCAATAGATTTTTACATTGGCGATGGCTTAGTAGATTATTATGCGTTTGAAAATGTTGTAACGTTTGAGGTAAACGATGAAAATATTTTTAAAAATGGTAAAAATCCTGAGGCGAAAATAAATTCGTTTGTGTTACAAAATGCCGATTGGCAAATTTTTACCAATTAATATTTTATGCTAACAGATAAAAAGACAATTACAAAAGAATATTATAATAATCGCTTTGGAAATTTATCTCAACATTTAAATGAGGAGGAATTAATAAGGTGGAAAGCTATTTCTAATCAACTAACAAAACTTAAAAAAAATAAAGATATAAAAATCGCCGATTTTGGTTGCGGAAGAGGCTGGTTATCTTATAAATTAAGTGAATTTGGAGAAGTTACAGGTTTTGATATTTCTGAGCTTTCTTTAGAAAATGCTAAAAAATCATTTTCAAATATTACGTTTGTTTGTTTGGATGCATCGAAAGATATTCCAATTGACTATTTTGAAGAGTTTGATGTTTTAATTTCGTCTGAAGTAATTGAGCATATTGAAGACCAGCAAAATTATTTAAAAAATATTTTTAAACTTTTAAAAAACAATGGTGTATTTATTATTACCACTCCTAACGGAACTTGGTTTACCAGCTTTTACATCGATGGACGAGAAGTTTGGAAACAACCTATAGAAAATTGGCGAACTAGTAATGAATTAGTTAGTTTGATAAATTCAGTGGGTTTATTAAAAATTAATTGTACAACCTTTCAATCGGAGTGGATTTTTTCATACAAGCCCAACATGAATGTTAAATGGCTATCTCAAACTTTCATACGAAAATTTCTTAAAGCTTTGGGATTATATAACTATTGCATTAGTTTACTCAATAAAAAAATGTATGGTTTAAACATTTTATGTGTTGGTAAAAAACTGTTATGCAATTAATAGATATTATATACTGTTACAAAAACAAAGAAATAGCTCGAGTAAAAAATTCGTTAGATTCATTGGCACTTCAAACCAACAAACAGTTTAGTGTTATTTTTATTGATTATGGGAGCGACAAATCATATGCTGAAAATGTAAAAGAGGTATGCGATCAATACGCTTTTTGTAAATATTATTATATAAATACTTTAGGACAAATGTGGAACAGAGCCGATGCGTTAAACCACGGCTTTAAACTATCGGATGCAACATTTGTATTTACATCGGATATAGATATGATATATAAAAAAACGTTTATTGATTATCTTTTTACGTTTACAAACAATGAATTTGTAACACTTTTTTTTGCCGTTGGTTATTTAAATAAAAAGCAAACAAATAATATAGATACAAGAAGGCTCGAAAATTTAAAGTATAACATTAGTAAAAATTACGCATTGGGTATGATGTTTACATCAAAAAAAATAATTACACAAATTAACGGTTACAATTCGTTTTACGCCATTTGGGGGGTAGAAGATAATGATATAAAAGGTAGAATTGAAACCGCAGGATTGAAAACCGAATTTATAAATAATACCATATTAATGTTACACCAATATCATACACCGGCAAATAATTTAAGTGCTGGCTTGCCTATTGGCTGGAAACAATATTTAGCCGATTATCATGCGGATGTTAAAAACCAAAAAACTAGTTTTAATGGGATAAATGAAATTTTCTTACCAAAAAAAAGACCTGCCTTAAATGTTTTAGAAAATAAAGATTTTAAAATAAAATTAATAAGTTCACGTAAGTTATTTATTCGTCATAGTTTTTTTAATGATATTTTAAATAGAGATAATTCAAAAATAATAAAGTACAGTATTGATTTAGAAACGCATCAATTCCAAAAAAAATCTACAGCTGTAAAATTTATTAAAATTGTGAATTTAATTTTTTCAAAAATTAAAATCCCTATTGATTTAGTGTCTATGTACAACGAACAATATATAACTAAAAAAGAAACCTTAGACGAGATGTACTTTTTTTTGAAGTCAATGGAAAATTATATTGAAGATTATTGTATACAGGATTTCAAAAACAAAATCACACTCGTTATTATTAAAAAATGAAATTAGATTTTGATGCGATAATTATAACCTCTGATGAGCCATACTCTAAAATGTGGCATACACAACTTATTTACACTGAATATTTATCTAAAAGTAATATTGTTTTCTTTATAAATCCACCTAAAAAATGGTCGTTAAAAAATGTCTTTACATTAAAATTATTAGAATTTAATAAAGTTGATAATCTTACTGTTATTAATTATAACAATATTCTTCCTTCTTTTATTAAAACATTTAATTTATTTAATGAACAAGTTAACGAAAAAAATATAGCTAAGGAATTAAATAAAATAAAGGCAAGTAAACTTTTAATTTGGCATTTTGATTCTTTTAAAAATGCTTTTTTTAATAATTTTTATTCTAAAACTATAATTATAAAAAGATTATATCATGTGATAGATCCTTTTTATAA
>JAYVGH010000002.1:0-7271 GCA_043772435.1 Bacteroidota bacterium | reverse complement strand
ACTTTTTGCCCTAAGTTTATAAGCCAAGTAATCTATTTTTTCTGGTTTCATTAATTTAATCCCCTCGCTTACTTCTTTTATTACATAATTATAATCTTTCATTGCAAAACGAATCTCAGCCTTTAATACATAAGCTTCTACATATTTTTTATTTAGTTCTATGGCACTTTCACAGGCAAAAATTGCAGTTTTATAACTTTTTCCTTTAAACATTAATTGTGCTTGATAATAATACAATTCTGCATCATCAATTTTTTCTTCAATAGCAATTATTAGTGCAGTATCAATTGCCCCCTTACTTTCTTTAAATTTATTATTTAAATAAAAATTAATGCCCTTTAGTTTTAAAGTTTCAAAATTTTGAGGCACTATTAATTCCGATTTTATTAACTCTTTTTCGGCGTCCTTATATTCTTTTTGTTGAATTTTTATAAAAGCAGTTTTATTGTATGCTTGCCAATAATCGGGTTTTTGCTTTATAACTTTTTTTAAAAGTGGCAAAGCATCCTTGTATTTTGCCGAGTCGATTAATTTACAAGCTTTTGCATAGAGTTTTTGATACTCAGGAACTGAATCTTTTGGAGTTTCATCTTGACAATAAGCATTACATGAAAGAGTTATTAAACTTAAAAATAACCATTTATATATTTTATTTACCATAAATAATTCTCGGGTTGATTTATAAATATATTTTTATACCTTTATACAAATATAAAAAAATATGCCTGGAGTTGGATTTATAATTATAATAGTTTTAATAGCATTAACATTGCTATTGTCCTTTGTTTCGGTGCAACAAGGTACTGTTGCTATAACCACCATTTTTGGAAAATTTAGTCGGATTTTACGACCCGGTTTAAATTTAAAAATACCTTTTATTGAAAAAGTATTTAAAAAAATATCGGTGCAAAACCGAAGTGCTGAGTTAGGATTTCAGGCAGTAACTGTCGATCAAGCCAACGTAAATTTTACCGCCATGTTACTATATTCTGTTATTAATAGCGACGATGAAACCATTAAAAACGTGGTTTTTAAGTTTGTTGATGATAAAAATTTTATGCAAGCTTTAGTGCGTTCAGTTGAAGGTTCGGTGCGTGCATTTGTAGCTACAAAAAAACAAGCCGAGGTTTTAATTACCCGCCGCGAAATTGTTGAATCCGTTAAAGAACAGCTAGATATTACATTAGAGGGTTGGGGTTATCATTTAATTGACTTGCAATTGAACGATATTACTTTTGATGAAGAAGTAATGCGTAGTATGGCAAAAGTTGTAGCCAGCAACAATTTAAAAGCCGCTGCTGAAAATGAAGGACAAGCTTTATTAATTACTAAAACCAAAGCTGCCGAAGCCGAAGGTAATTTTATTAAAATTAGTGCACAAGCCGAAAAGGATGCCTCACAGTTAAAAGGGCAAGGTATTGCATTATTTAGACAAGAAGTAGCCAAAGGTATGGCAAGTGCCGCTAAAGAAATGGAAGATGCTAATTTAGATGCCTCTTTAATTTTATTTAGCATGTGGACAGAAGCCGTTAAAAACTTTGCACAAGAAGGGAAAGGCAACGTTATATTTTTAGATGGAAGTGTTGACGGTATGCAAAAAACTATGAAAGATATGATGGCAATGAATCAATTAGCTACTATTACAAACAACAGCCCAACCAAAAAGTAATTTTAAACGTATACATTCAATATAAATAACACAAATATGAAAAAACAATTATCTTTTATAACATTGGGTTTTGCAATGCTTTCTGCAAGTTTATGCCACTCCCAACAAATACAACCCTGTGTTACGGTGGATGCCATGAACCAATATTTTGTTTCCAATCCACAAGCGAAAATTGAATACGAAAAAAAACAAGCACAATTTGAGCTTGAGTACCAAGCAACTATTACAAATCAATATCAAAACAAAACTGCAGCAGTACAATATACTATTCCTATAGTATTTCATATTTTACATACCGGCGGAGCTGAAAACATAACCGATGCACAATGTATTTCGGCATTATCACAAGTAAATAGTGATTATGCAGCTGCTGGTGCAGATTTTAATTCAATTTTCGCCGATTTTAAAGCATTATATATAAACTCGGATATTAAATTTGTATTAGCTAAAAAAGACCCAAGCGGTAATTGTACCAATGGTATTGAGCATATTTATGATACTAGAACTGTTTGGGACAGAAATCCTACCGGGCCGGGTATAGGAGCCTTGTATGCCGGTATAACCTGGAATCCAACCAAATATATAAATATTATTATTGTAAAAGATATTGTTGCGGCTTCCGGTCAAAACGGAACAGTAGTTGGCTATACTTATTTACCGGGCACTTGGGGTAGTGGTGCAGACCAAGATGCTATTGTTTACAATTACAGTTTTTTAAGTGGGTTAAACGCTCGTTCGTTATCTCACGAAATTGGGCATTGGTTTAATTTAATACACACTTTTGGTAGTACTAATAATCCAGGTGTAACGTGCGGTTCAACTTCAGGAGGAGATAATGTAAGCGATACTCCTGATACTAAAGGTAATTTTAGTACTTGTCCGTCAACTAATACAAATTCTACTGTAGTTTGTGCTTCCGGTAATCCTTCTTACTATCAAAATGTGGAAAATATAATGGATTATTCGAGCTGCCCAAAAAATTTTACTACCGGGCAAACAACTCGCATGCGTAATGCGCTTACATCGGGTACTTCGGGTAGAAGTAATTTATGGTCACCAGGAAATTTAACGTTTACAGATGTTAATAGTACCGGTAGTTGCGCGCCAATTGCAAACTTTTTATCAACTACTAATTATTCTGTGTGTTCTGGTGGTTCGTTAACAATGAAAGATTTTTCGTACAACGGTACAATTACAAATTATACTTGGACTACTGATAATGGTGCCATAGCGGCTTTTCCAAATTCTTCATTAACTGCAATTAGTTTTCCGAATGTAGGCGTTGTAAATGTTACACTTACAGTTAGTAATACTCAAGGTAACAGTACTGTAACAAAATCTGTAACCGTTATAAACGGAACTCCAATAATTAACGGGGGAATTAATTTTGAAAGTTTTGAAACCTCGGGAATACCCGCAAATTGGTTAGTGATAAACCAAAATGGTACACAATGGGCGCAAACTTCAATTGCAGGTATTGATGGAAATAGTTCGATTTTATTAGATGGTACACAAAGTGGTGCCGGACAAGTTGATATTTTACAAATGCCTGTTATGGATGTTTTAAATAACCCATCTACAGTATTTAGTTTTAAATATGCCTATGCTCGCCAAACTTCTACTCAGGCAGATGTTTTTAAAATACAAGGAAGTAAAGATTGTGGCGGTACATGGAGCGATATTTACAGTTTTAGCCCTGGTAGCATGGCTAACGGTTCGGGTGGTATAACAAATATTCCTTGGGCGCCATCACCATCTCAGTGGAAAACTTATAATGTTACCTACGATGCGCCTAATTGGTTTAACTTTCAAAACTCGGCAAATGTAATGGTTAGGTTTTATTTTCAAGAAGACCCTTTATCCGGTAACGGAAACCGTTTGTTTTTAGATGCAATAAATGTTTCAGATACATCAGGAGTAGGTGTTAATGAGTTAACAAAAAACATTCACTTTAATTTATATCCTAATCCAACATCAGGTGTAGCTAATATTAAATTTAATTTACAAGATGCCGCAAACATTACAGTAAATGTGGTTAATGTATTGGGTAAAGAAGTATTACCGATTACAAATACTAATTATAGCGCAGGAGAACAAAGTATTAGCATCAATAAAAACAATACTTTATCAAAAGGTATTTATTTTGTAAACCTAACCTTAAATGGGGCTAAAATGTCCCGAAAATTAATTATAAATTAATTTTATTAAACTTTGTTGTATTAAAAGCAGGTAATATTTTTACCTGCTTTTTTGTTGTAATAATTAAAATTGACATGTAAATGTCCAAATCTGGTTATGAACACATTCTTTAAATATAACAAACGCAGTGCTTGCAAGTGTTTATCTCAAAAATTATATAGATTATATATTTTGCCTGTTATGGCTACGAAAAACTAAATGAAAATTGTCGCGATATTTATAAATTGTGTCTACATGTGCCTTTGGAGTAATTGTTTCCTAGCCAGAAAATAGTGTGTGCCACCATATTTTGTATTTTAACGTTACATTTTCTTTTTTAATAATCAAGCCCATTCCCGGGTCGTACAATTGTGGATGAATCGGCGCCAAAAATAAATTTTATTTAAAACTGAAAGAGTATCGATGTAACTTTTAATTTTACTGCAATTTGTACTTTTATATAGAGTGACTTCGGTGCCATAATAATTAATCACTTCATTCGATTAAATTCCGCACATAACAAGAAAAATTGTTGAATAAAAGTAATTAATATCTACGCTATTTTTGACATACATTATTAAAATTAAGCAATTTTTACTTCTTCGCTTTTTGCATCGGGTTTTCGCCAACACTTTGCCCACGTATTTTATCGTTTTTTGCTTTAAAAACGTCAAATTTCCCGGGTTCTGTTTTAATGTTCCAGGTATTATTTTTTTCGTTAATGTCAGCGGTTTCTTTATAAGGATCTAATTGTATGCTTGCTACTTTTTTAGCTTTTAAAAATGTTTTTACAACCTCGTATTCGTTTTTACGCCATACATACGCATTAATTCGCTCTATATCGCTACTGCCATCGGTGTAATTAAATTGTATAATTACAGGCATTACCAAGCCTCCTTTATTACTAAACTTAATTTCGTATACAAATTTGTTGCTATAATTTGCAAAGGCAGTATCGCTTAGTTCTTCTATTCCTTCGTATTTGTTTTTGGCTTCTTTTGTAAATTCTTGCGGTGCTTTGTAATGAAAATAAAAATCACGTAAGGTTGTGTCTATATCTACATAGGCTTTTATGCCGGCTTGCTTATTACGTAATTGCGTTATAAATACAAATTCTTTTTGTTTTGGGTAAGTGTACATGGTATCCATTTTTAAAGGAATTTTTGTTCCTTTATTTATGCTGTAGGCTTTTACAGTATCAATACTTATATCCACAGGGTCGGTATCGTAAAACCAACCGCGCCAAAACCAGTCTAAATCCACAGCACTTGCATCTTCCATGCTTCTAAAAAAGTCAGCAGGTTCGGGGTGTTTAAATGCCCAGCGTGTACAATATTGTTTAAATGCAAAATCAAATAATTCACGCCCCATAACTGTTTCGCGCAACACCGTTAAAGCAGTAGCAGGTTTGCCATAAGCATTGGCGCCAAAATTATTTATGTTTTCGCTATTAATCATAATAGGTTCTAAATAACTTTTTGGTAAGCGCATATAATCCACCATTTTATGTGCCGGCCCGCGGCCACTTGGGTAATTTACATCAAACTCCTGCTCGGTAATAAATTGCATAAAGGTGTTTAAACCTTCGTCCATCCAGCTCCATTGGCGTTCGTCGCTATTAATAATCATCGGGAAAAAGTTATGGCCAACTTCGTGTATTATTACTAAAATCATTCCGTTTTTACTACCTTCAGTGTAGGTTCCGTCTTTTTCGGTGCGACCAAAATTAAAACATATCATTGGGTACTCCATTCCGTTTGCGGCTTCAATACTTTGAGCCACAGGGTAGGGGTAGGGAATGGTGTATTTAGAATACGTTTTAATGGTATGTGCTACCACTTTGGTGGAGTATTTACGGTAAAGATTGTACGCCTCTTTTGGGTAAAAGCTCATGCACATTACTTTTTTATTTTCGCATTTTACAGGCATAGCGTCCCAAATATATTTGCGAGAACTTCCCCAGGCAAAATCCCTCACGCTATCGGCTTTAAAAATCCAGGTTTTTGTGTTTTTAGATGCTGAGCCTGTCGCAGCATTTTGCTCGGCTTTTTTAGCGTCTTCTAATAAGCCAATTTCTAAAGGTTCGGTGCTAGTTTGTGCTTTTTGCCAACGTGCCAGTTGTTCAGCGGTTAATACTTTTGCATAATTCTGACATTCGCCTGTGCTACACACTAAATGGTCGGCAGGTACCGTCATTTTTACTGTATAGTTTCCAAAAGCTAAAGCAAACTCGCCACGTCCTGTAAACTGTTTATTTTGCCAACCTTCAAAATCGCTATACACGCACATGCGCGGGTACCATTGTGTTAGTGTAAATAAATGGTTACCATCTTCGGGGAAATATTCGTAACCTCCACGCCCGCCATATTTAGTGCGTTCAATCATTTTATAATGCCATTTTATAATAAATTTTTGTTTGCCTTTTGCCGCTAATGCCTTTGGCAAATCAATACGCATCATGGTTTGATTAATTGTAAAATTTAATTTTTTACCAAACTCATCTGTAATCCCATCAATTTTATCGCCTAAGCCGTTAAGGTGTTTTTTTTCTAAACCGGCAAGTGCCTGGTCGGTAACTGGTTCGTTAATGGTGTTGCCATCAAAATAATTGCTTTCGCTTTTTGGGTCGTGTTCGTTTTCATCTAATTGCAACCATAAATAGTTTAAAACATCGGGGCTATTATTAAAGTAAGTAACAGTTTCGGTGCCAATTACCGATAGGTTTTTTTCATCCAACGTAACATCAATGTTATAATCGGCACGTTGCTGCCAGTATTTATTACCGGGAGCACCGCTGGCAGTCCTTTGTTCATTAGGCGTGGGAAGTATAGTGCCTAATTGTTCAAACTTATTACCGTGGTTAGATTTTGGGTTGTTTTGAATATTTTGAGAAACTATAACTAACGAATTTAAACACACTAAAAAGGTTAAATAATTTACTTTAGGGCTATTTGGAGTGTAACGCATATTTGGAAACAATATTTATTTTATAATAAGTTAAAAAATGAAGTTAAAATTAAGTAAAAATTAATACTATTAAAAAAATAGTAATTGATTAATTAATAATGTTCTGTTAAAATACAGGAACGGTAAAAACGCTTTTTTAAAACTAAATTAAGATTAAAATTTTGAGTAGCGATTTTGTTTTAATTCCATTATTGCTACAATTGGTGTAGTATTGATTAGTTTCAGTCCGCCGAACTTAATTCATCCCGATTTGTATCGGGACAGCACTAAAAACATTTAAAAAACTGAGATGTAGAATCGGGTCCCGCTCCGCAGTATTTTGTGTGTAAGCAATAACGTAGGCTAATGCTGCGGTAACTATTAAAATTCTTTAAAAAAATCCTCTAAAGTTACTTTATGTTTATTTAAAACTGTAATTAATGTTTTTAAAGTTAAATTACTGCCATTTTCTATTCTC
>JAYVGH010000001.1:0-36479 GCA_043772435.1 Bacteroidota bacterium | reverse complement strand
ATACCGTTAGTTTCTTCGCCATGCATACCGGCACTTAAAACGGAAGTTTAGGAAGCCGTATTGCACACGATTTAATGAAACACATTTTACCAATTATAGATTTTGGTATTGACTTTCATACAGGTGGTGCAAAAATTAATAACTTTCCACAACTACGCTGTGTGTTTGATTTTCCAAACAATTTAGCCTTGGCCGAAAAATTTTCAGCACCCTTAATTATTGATAGTAATTACCGCGAAGGCACATTTAGACACGAAGCTTCTAAAAAAAACAAACCCATTTTAGTTTATGAGGGTGGCGAAAGTATGCGTTTTGATTATTTGGCAATTAACGAAGGTGTTAATGGCTGTTTGCGTTTAATGCACGCTTATAAAATGATTGATTTAGAATTGCCCGATAATCCATCGGTAAAAATTGATAAAGATACTTGGATAAGAGCCAATGCTAGTGGGCTTTTTCACATGAACGCGCAAAATGGTACTTTTGTACATAAAGGCGATTTATTAGGTGTAATTTGTAACCCTTTTGGTAAAGTAGAAACTAAAATTATAAGTACTGTTGATGGTTATATTGTAGGCACAAACAACCAACCCGTTGTAAACGAGGGCGATGCCTTAATACATTTGGGGATAGAAAAGATTTAAATCCAGTATAAAAAAATTGAATAAAAAAATAATTAAGCCTTACAATGTCCCTTTTAGGAGAGGGTGAAGGGAGAGGAATAAAAAACTGACTATTTTTTATTTGTTTTTTTATCTTAAAACCTTCAAGTCTTTTCCTAACAATCAATACAAACGTTTAAGGCATAATTCTTAAAAAAACAGTAACTTTGCACTGTGCAACATCAAACAAGTTATAGCGATTATTTTATTATTGCATTTGTTGCTATAATATTTATAGTTGGTGGCGTAACGGTGTTTAAATTTATGCGTAAAAAATAAAATGACTTACTCCCAATTTATATTATTTTTAAACTTAGGCGGTGGCGAGGTTGTGCTTATTGTATTTGTAATTTTAATGTTGTTTGGAGCAAAAGGCATACCAAATATTGCAAAAACATTAGGTAAAGCCACACGCGAATTTAAAGACGCAGCAGGCAGCCTGCAAAAAGATATTCAGGAAAGTACCGGAGGTATTACTCAACAAATTACTGAAAAAATTCAAGAAGTAAAAAAAGAAATAGAGAAGGAATAATCTCCTTTAAGCTTTTCTAAAACCAACAATTTTATGGATTTTGTGCTATTATTTCATCATAAGTTTAAATATTTGTATCTTTAAAACGTATTTATGATAATTTTAAGGTGCTTTACCTTAGTTGGTAATCTATTACCCGAACCCAAAATTGTTAAAATTGCAATTACATTGCTTTTTATGACTTTTTATGGCTTTAATTCTGCCCAAACTGCTTCTATTGAAGAAACAAAAAAACAAGCTAACAAATTATTTGAAGAAGAAGATTACACCCCCGCCTACAAATTATTTTCTCAATTAGTTTCAAATTACCCTAAAGATGTTGACCTGAATTATAAACTGGGCGTTTGTATGATTTACAGCGAACCTGACAAAAAAAAATGTATCCCCTACCTACAATTCTCTAATAGTAAGCCTGATGAGGCATCAAAAGAAACAAAATTTTATCTAGGTAAAGCCTATCATATAAATTATAGATTTGATGAAGCTATTAAATTTTACAACGAATATAAAAAAATCGGTTCCGGTAATAATCAAAAAAAATTACAGGTTGATAGGGAAATTAGAGGTTGTGGTTATGGTAAACGCTTGTTAAGCAACTTATCTGATTTAGTGGTATTAAACAAAAAACAATTAAACGAAGCCGATTATTTTAGAAGTTACGATCTTAAAAATATTGGCGGTAAACTTTTAAAGAAACCCGAAGAATTTAAAACTGTATCGGATAAACGTAAAAAAGATAAATCTGTAGTATTTTTACCCAGAAATGGCGAACGCGTTTATTTTAGCAGTTATGGCGATAATGCAGATGATGGTAAAGACATTTATTTTAGGATTAAATTACCTAACGGTGAATACAGTGAGCCCGAAAAAGTAAAAGGTATTAATACCGAGTTTGACGAAGATTATCCCTTTCTACATCCTAATGGTAACGTGCTTTACTTTGCCAGTAAGGGGCATAACAGCATGGGTGGTTACGATATTTTTAAATCAAATTACGTTAAAGAAACCGATTCGTGGACTTTGCCTCAAAATTTGGAATTCCCAATTAATTCACCCGATGATGATTATTTATATGTTACGGATTCCCTTGAAAAAATAGCCTATTTCAGCACGGGCAGGCAAAGTCCACCCGGTAAAATCGACGTTTTAAAAGTAAATACAGAACGTAAACCCATTGATGTAATGGCCTTGAAAGGAACTGTAGTAAAGGAAAGTGCCGGGCAAAGTTTAAAATCTAAAATAACAGTAAAAAATATTAGTTCCGGCGAAATAGTTGGAACCTATAACGCACAGGATAATGGCGATTATTTTATGGATTTACCAAACGGTGCAAAATTAGTATATACAGTTGAAACTCCGGGATTAGAAACGCAATCACAAGGCATTAATCTTCCTTTAGTAAGTACCAGCAAGCCATTTAAACAAATTATTAGTTACGATAAAGGCATTTTAAAAATTATAAATTATTTTGATGAAGCCACCACAGATGATAGTTATTTACAATACTTAAAAATTATTGAAAATAAGGCTAAACTTGATGTGAATGATGGCAAAAACAACTTATCGCCTACCCTACTTGAAAATAATGTGGCAACAAATACTGAAAACAATTCTAACACCAACGAAAATAAAAATCCAACTGTAACTGATGGTGGAACAAGTGCAGCAACCAGCAATACAAATGCTATTGCCACTAATACCAAAACAAATGTTAGTAACAAAGAGTTAAGCATAATTGCAAAACAAGATGCTGAAGACAGTAAAAAAGAGGCTTTGCAATTTAATCAGGATGCTAATGATGCTTTTGAAATTGGCAAATCAAAACAAATAATTGCCGATACTAAAATAAAAGAAGGTGATGAAGCTTTAAAAAACGCGCAAGCAATTACCAACGAGGATGAAAAAAAATCGGCTATTGAAAAAGCTATTGCTATTAAGACAGAGGGAGAAAATGAAAAAGTTGTAGCAGAGAAAATTTTAACCTTTGCTAAAACATTAGACGATGATGCAAAAGTAAAAATTAAAGAGGCCGATTTAAACAAACAGTATTCCGAAGAATTAGAAAAAATAATTGCTACAAAAAATAATTCTAAAGAATCGCTTAATAAATTAGACGATTTACAAAAACAAATAAATGAAATCTCTAATCAAAAAAATAAATCAGATGATGTATACAATACTATAAAAACAAATATTGACGACAAAGAAATACAAATTACCACCATTGAGAGTACAAACATAACTGTAAAACAAAATTTACAGGAAATTAAAACTGAATTAAGTTCTAATGAAGAAGAGTTAAGTAAAGCTAAAAAGAAAAATAAACCAATACTAGAAGAAAAAATTAACGAATTAAAAGCCGGACAAATTGAAAAAGAAAAACAAATTGCGGAAAATGATTCTAAAATAAAAATTTTAAAAAACGAGTTAACCGGCTTAAATGATGAGTTAACATTGGCGAATAAAATTAAAACCGAAAAAATTGCTACCAATAATACCAATACAGCCATTAGTAGCAATATAATAAATACAAACAATAATTCAACAGCAATAAACACTAATACAATATCAAATAACCAAACTCAAAATAAAATTACTGCAGAAACCTTAAAAGATAAATACAAAGATAAAATTGCAATTACGGATAATTTAAGTAAAGATAATATTAACCAAAGCACCACCGAATTAAAAAACTTTAATAAAGATATTGATGTAACGATTGCTAAGGACAAAAGTAATTTTGCAAAAGCAAAAACTACTGACGATAAAAATAAACTTACAACAGAAATAAAAAATTTAGAAGATTTAAAAAAACAAAATCAACAACAGATTATTGCTAACAACAAAATGGCTATTGGTTTAAATACTGCAATTGCAAGTAATACAATAACCAACGCAACACAAACAAATCAAAATTTAAACCCTGTAACAACTACAAATAATAATGACGCAATATTGCAATTAGATAAACTAAATGTATCGTTAAACAATGGCGATGTACAAAATTTTGATTTTAACGCGTATCAAAACCAAACAGCTCAACAATTAAAAATTGATGCAGACTCTAAAATTAACGATGCTGTTGTTGAACAGAAAAAATTAAAAGAAATTATTGCATCGGCCAAAGATGCACTTACTAAAACAAATGGGAAAACAAATACCAGTGTTGGAGGGAACACACCCCAACAATTTAGTAAAGAAGCCGAAGATTTAGCAACAAAATCTATAGAAGCATTAGATTTATCAAAAACAAAAACCGGAGAAGAAAAAGACAAATTAATAGCTGATTCGAAAGAATTACAAAATAAATCAAACGAAAAAAACTTACAAGCAGCCGAATTAACTAAAAATGATAACAAAGCTATTTTTGATACTAACAAAGAAAACCTGCAAATATTAATTTCTGAAAATAAATCAAACGAAGCGGATAATACTGAAGCTAAAAAATTAAATGAAGAAGCTATAATAGCTTATAATCAAGCCAAAACAATTAGAGAAGAAGCGCTTTCACAACCTAATATTGGTGCTAAATTAGGCGGTTTAAGTAACGCTGAGGAAAAAGAAGTTGAAGCTATAAATAAACAAAAACAAGCGGTTGATTTACTTAAAAAATCAAACGAAACTGCTAATTTAAAAAACGCTATCACCTCATTATCTAATGTAAATAACTCTTCGGCTACAAATACTAATCCATCAAATTCTCAACAAGAAATTACACAAAAATTAAACGAGGTTAATAAAAATATTGAGGTTTTAGCAGATAAAAAATTAGAAGCTTACCAAAAATTACACGAAGCCAATAAAACTGAATTAGAGCAAATTACTGCAAATTTAAAAACGAACGAAACAACTATAAATGCCACCCCGGCTTTAAAAAGCGAATATATAAGCGGTACAAGTAAAATTTCAAGTGCCGAAACCTTTAAGCAAAATTCTGATGCCGATCAAAATAAAAATGATAAACTGACTAACTTAATTAATTCAACTAAAAAACAAATTGAAGCAATAAACCAATTAAATAAATTAAATAAAAAAGTTGAAGATCAGATTGCAAAAAATAGTAATGTAGCAAATAACAACGCTAATACTACTAACGGAAATAATACGAGTTCAAACAACACTAATTCAACCACTATTAATAACGGCAATACCAATGCTAGTAACACTAACGATAATAATACAAATTCTAATAACACTAATTCAACCGCTATTAATAACGGCAATACCAATGCTAGTAATACTAACGATAATAATACAAATTCTAACAACACTAATTCAACCTCAAATAATAACGGCAATACCAATGCAAACACTACTAATGGAAATAATACCAATGGTAACAACACTAATTCAACCACCAATAATAACGGCAATACCAACGCAAACACTACAAACGAAAATAATGCAAATCCAAATAACAATACAAGTATTACAGCCAACACGCCTACAATTGATGTAAACACACTTGCTAAAACCGACACAACTGCGGCGCAAACAGTAACCTATTTTGAAAATAAAAATGTAAAACTTAAAAACCAACAAGCCAATACCTACATTACAAACTCTATAAAAGAATTAAAAAAGATTGATGAAGAAAATAAACAATTAGAAAATACGTCTGCATCAACAAACACAAGTAACCCAAACGAGCAATCTGCAAAAACTGCAACTGATTTAAAAACTAAATCCGATGAATTAACGCAAAAAGCAGAAGATTTAAGCGTTAAAGCTTTTGATACAAAAAGTGAAGCCAACACTAAAACTGGTACCGAAAAAGATGATTTATTAGCTAAAGCAAAAGAATTTGAAAACGAATCCAATTCTAAAAAAATAGAAGCCACTAGCCTTACTAAACAAGCCAACGACCTTGAATATACAACAAACACAACTGCTATTACAGAAATGTTAGCGAAATTAAAAAACGATAATCCAAACCTGGCAACAGTAATAGAACAAAAAAACAGCGAATTAACTACATTAAAAACACAAGCTAACGAATTAAGAAGTGAAGCCAATAATCAATCCAACATCTCGGCAAAAATTGGTGGATTGGGTAATGCCGAAGAAAAAGAAACTGAATTATTACAAAAGCAAAATAACATTATTAACGAACTGAAAAAAACGTACCCAGATTATGTTATAAAACCTGTCACCCTTAACAGCGTTGAAGGGACTTCAAAATCCTTAACCCCCGAAGAAATTACTCAAAAGAAAACACAATTAAAAGAAAAACAAAATACCGAACTCACCAATTTAACCAACGGCTTTAGCTTAGAATATGAAACAAATAAAACATACATACCAACTAACTTAAATGCCAAACAAAAAGAAATAAAACAAAATGCTGGTGATTTAAACGTGGAGTCTAAACGCTTATTAATTAAATCAACGGAAGAAACAAATCCAAACGAAAAAGTAAAACTTTTAACTTTAGCAGCAAAAACAGGCAACGCAGCAGTAGAACAATTAAATCTGTTAACAGGCAATAACGCTTTAGCTATTTCAAACCCGCGTAATAATAATCCAAGAAATAATAATCCTAATAATAACAATACAACTACAAATCCACGCAATAATAACAGTACAACTAATAATCCTCGAAACAATAGCAATGTTACAAATACCAATACCAACCCTCGAAATAATAATAACACAACAAATAATAATGTAGCTACAAATAATACAACAAACACAAATCCACGTAATAACAATCAAACCAATACTACTAATGGAGCACGTACAGTAAAAATTGAAGGCTTAGAAGTTACAGCTGGCAATGCTTACAACGCCAACAAACCTATTCCGGTTGACGAAAAAATACCTGACGGTTTAGTATTTAGAGTGCAAATTGGTGCATTTAAAGTAAAATTACAAAACGATGCCTTTAAAGGCTTGAGTCCGGTAAATGGTGAAACTGTTGGTAATGGTTACATTCGTTACACAGCAGGTAATTTTAATAAATTAGAAAATGCTAATGCTGTTAAAAACGATTTACGAAATTTAGGTTACAACGATGCCTTTGTAGTTGTGTATTACAATGGCAAACGTATTCCATTAAACGAAGCATTGGCATTATTGGAAAAAGAGGGCAAAACATTAAATACTAATGCACCTCAAACTGCAGGCATTACTGCCAATGCAAACGTACCAAAAGCAAATACTGTTACGCAAAATCAAAATGTAAACCCTAAAGATGCAGTAACCGTTACTAAGGAATTAGAGCAAATAAAAAACATGTTATTTACAGTACAAATTGGTGTATATAGCAAACAAGTTACTAAACAACAATTGCAAAATTTAAAACCAATTTACACCGAACGCCTTGCTAGTGGTTTATACCGTTACACGACCGGTATTTATAATGCTAGCGAAAAAATAATAACAGATAAACGTAAAGTTGTGGATTTAGGAATTAAAGACGCATTTGTAAGTGCTTATTTAGATGGTAAACGCATTGATTTTAATGATGCTAAAAATCGCCAGCAAACTGATTCAACCATTAAAATGGAGGTTGAAAACCCTATTATTTTTACAGATTCATTTGCAAAAGTAGAAAATCAAAATGGTACAACAACAACTACAATTTCAACAAACAATGTAGTTGTAACAAATATTCAACCGTTTAAAAATAATGTAACTAATTACCCTAACGCTACTCCTGAAAATGGAATAAAAGCAAACGATGAAGGTGTTTGTTTTAAAGTACAAATTGGAGCATACAGCAAACAAGTACCAAACGAGGTTGCAGCAAAGTTTTCCGCCATTAAAAATTGGCCTATTGAAAATAAACAAATTAATGGGTTGTTTATTTACAATGCTGGTAATTACACCGAATCTAAATTTGCAAAAGATTTAAAAGAAGAAGCTATTCGTTTAGGTATTAACGATGCCTTTATTAGCGTTTACCGCGATGGTAAAAAATTATTTGGTACTGAGGCCGCCGGATTAATGAATAAATAATTATTCCTAAATAAAAAGGGTTGAGAAAAATTCCCAACCCCCTAAATTAAAACACAAACCAATTATTTTATTAAACTTATATGTCCCGTTAAATCATGATTTCTATTAAACACATCAACCACTTGAGCTTTCCAAACATATACATCTTGTTTTATAGCTTCGTTGCTTCCTTTGGTATTACCATCCCAGGCGGTATCAATATCATTTGTTTCAAATAATAAATGCCCCCAACGGTCGTAAATTTGAATATTAAATTTATTTATGCCAACACCTTTAGCAAAAAAGCCATCATTAACGCCGTCTCCATTGGGTGTAAATGTATTAGGAATAAAAATAACAAACGATGGTTTTACTTTTATAATATCTGAAGTTGTGTCGGCACAACCAAACTCATTTCTTACTACTTGAAAAATTATTGGCGTGGCAGTTGTAACATTAGTTAAGGTATGATTAAAATTTTCGGTGCTAAAACTACTGCCATCATTTATAAAATAACTGGTAGCCGAAGCTCCTGTAGCATTTGAAGTCACCAAAATTTCAGGTTGATATTCATCTACTTCTTCAGGCATTATTTTAAAAGATGCTATTGGCAATGGATGAACAACTACAAAACTTTGCTGTACCAAAGTTGAGATACATCCGCTATCACTCACTAATTTTAAAGTTACATTATAATTACCTGTGTTATAACAATGTGTTGGATTTTTAGAATAATCCGGTAAACTGCCATCGCCAAATTGCCATTGTGTAGTAACAATATTTCCGGTTGCAATGGTAGAGGAATTAGTAAACGGAACACATAAACTTGGGCAGCCAATTTTATTTTGACCTGCAAATAGTGGTTTTGGTTTAGGATTAACATAAACCGATTTTGTCATTATATTAGTACAACCATATTGGGATTGCACTTCTAATCGTACCATATAAGTACCGTTAGTTGCATAAGTTAAACTTGGAGCGGCAAAAACATTATCCACTACTCCATCACCGTTAAAATCCCATTGGTTACTGCTAATTGCGCCATCCGGGCAGGTTGATAAATTAGTAAAAGCGGTTACATCTCCCAAACAGGTTGATTTTGCTGAAAAATTAGCAACAGGATTAGCGTGTATAATTACACTATTTACTTTTGTTGAGGCACATTGAAAATTACTAACGGCTTGCAACTTGGCTGCAAAATTTCCGAAATTAGCATATACTTTGCTTGGATTAACCGTTAAAGTATCGTCCCAAACGCCATCATTTTCAAAATCCCAACGCCATTTTACAATAATACCCGAATTTATAATTGTGGAATTAATAAATACAGTTGTTTGATTTTTACAAGCAACATTTGAACTAAAATTAACATTAGGTAAATAATGGACTGTAACACTTGAGGTAAATGTATTAACGCAATTATTGTTAGAGTAAGCCACTAATTGAACGGTGTAAGTTCCCGGAGCCGAATAGCTTGTTTGAGGGTTTGATATAGGTGATTGGATAGTATTGCCAAAATACCAAACATAGCCGCTAATGCTATTACCCGGAACAATATAACTGGTATTTGTAAAGTTAGATGGCGCACCAAAACAAACGTTATTAGCTGTAAAAGATGCGGTAGGATTTGCAAATACCGTAACCGTTTTAGTTAAAGTCATTACACAATTATTATTACTAACGGCTTGCAGGTTAGCGGTGTAAATTCCGTAACCGGTGTAGGTAAATGACGGATTTTGAGCATTACTGTTTGGAATGCCGTTATTGTCAAAATCCCAAATCCAGTTAGTAATGCTACCACTACTAATGCTCGATACATTATTAAATAAAGTTGTATTACCCGAACAAACCGAATTTGGATTAAAATTTAATTGTGGTAAAGGATGAATGGTAACTGAGTTGGTATAAAATCCTATACAGCCTTGATTGCTGGTTGCGGATAATGTAACGGCATAAGTACCGGCATTAGTATACGATAAAGATGGGTTTGTTTGTGTAGCAGTAATTCCGTTACCAAAACTCCAATTATAAGTATTACTTCCACTTACAATGCTACTGGTATTATTAAAATTGGTAATTGAATTTTGACAATTATTTGGTGCTGAAAAATTTACTACAGGATTTGGATAAATAGTTATGGTTTGCGTTGCACTATTTAAACATCCGTTATTAGAAGTTGCAGTTAAATTAACCGTGTAATTTCCAAAACTCAAAAAATAATTTATAGGATTTGGCTGTGAACTAGTTGCTGCACCAAAATTCCAATTGTAATTTAGTGTACCGCTGCTAATGTTACTTGTATTTGTAAATGAGTATTGTTGAGCGCAAGCATTGGCACTTAAACTATTAAAACCAACTGTAGGAAATGGATAAATACTTATAGCATTTGTGGCACTAACTACACAACCTTGATTGCTGGTGGCCGATAAAGAAACAACATATGTTCCTGAATTTGTATACGTTAAAGATGGGCCTGTTTGTGTTGAAGTATTTCCGTTACCAAAACTCCAGTTATAAGTTATACTTCCACTTGGAATATTACAATTATTAATAAAATTAGTAATAGAATTTTGACAGGTATTTGGAGCCACAAAACTCACATTTGGATTAGGATAAATGGCCACCGTTTGTGTAATAGTATTTGTACAACCATAAATAGAAGTAGCCGTTAAATTAACCGCGTAATTTCCAAAACTCGGAAAATAAATTATTGGATTTGGTTGCGAACTGGTCGACGTTCCAAAATTCCAATTATAATTTGTTATGGCTCCACTACTAATGCTTGATGTATTTGTAAATGTATATTGTTGGGCACAGGCATTTGCACTTAAACTATTAAACCCAACTACTGGATTTGGATTATTATTTAAAGTATAAGTAAATACAGGTCCAACACAACCGGTAACCAAAGTTGTTTGACAAGTATAAATACCAGCAGCGCTAGCAATAATACATTGGTTGGTATTATTTATAATGCCGGAACCATTCCATACATAAGATCCAAAACCTGTTGGTGCGCAATAATTTTTTGTACCTCCTGTACATATTGTATCGTTGGTTCCTGAAACAAAACTTGCACAAATACCATCTATGTATGCATAACCAAAATGTCCGCCCAAAGCGCAATCGTATGTTGAAAATCGAATGGTAACATTTTGTCCTATGTAATTAGTTAAATCAACTATTACACTTGTCCATGGTTTATAAATTACACCCGGAGTATTAGTTGAATTTACAAAACCCGGAATACCACCACCTGCTGCAACGTTATAAAAAGTACAAGGTATTTGAATTCCTAAACTGTCTAACATTTCAATATTAAAAGCGGGCTGTTGACTTGCAATATGCCCTGGGTCTTGAAAAACAACAGCATATTTATAAGTGAAGTTTGCATTGGCAGCACTTACCAAAAAAGTTTGTTCTATTCTGTCGGCTTCGCCACCGGTAATATTATCACCAAGTCGTAACGAAAAAACTCCGCCCGGCGCAACTACAGGAAATCCACCGGATGGATCAACTGCAGTGCCTGACATAACAATTTGTTGACCTCCCGCATTTGGACAACAGCCTAAGGGGTTAAATAATGGGTGAAAACCCGAAGTTGGAGTCCACCCACCAAAATTACCGTTTTCAAAATCAATATTAATACAACCTCCTGAAAGTGTTGTGTTTTGATTCGGTAAAATTTGTTTTTGACTATTAATGTGATGGTTGTGCGAGTGGCACTTTTGCTGCGAAGAAATAAATTCTTTTTTTTCGATTGGGCTTAGTTGCAACTTTTCGGAATATGAATTCCAAAATGATAAATTAAAAGGTGTAGTTTTTTCAGCGGCAACTACATTGTTTGTTTGTGCATAGGTTATTGCTTGAATAACTATACCAAACACTAGGGTTAGGTAAATTTTGGTTTTCATAGCTTAGAGATTTAAATTGGGTTTGTGTGTTCATTTTTTTGATGTTTTAATAATTTATAAAAAAAATATTTTATTAATAATTTGTTTTACCAGCCCTTTAAATAACAGTATTTACAAGGGTTTTGAGTATGTTTGGTTTTGTTATTACATTATACGCAAACAAAATTAAAAGGTTATTAAAGGTTACAAGCATTTAGACAAAAGGCTAAAAAACTATCCTAAAAACTTACTTTGTGTAGTTTAAAACCAAATACTATATGTTTATATTTTGTTAAATCAATCAAAAATCATAAAGCTATATTTAACCTTTTAAATATATAGTATATGATAGATTTTGGAAGAGCGCAACTAACACATTTTGCAATTCATTTTGTTGGTAATAAAGGTTTAGGCGAAGAGTTAACACTTAGCGATAATCTTATAGAGTTTAAAGACGATTTTGTAAAAGAAACGTTATTACGTTATTTTTTACAACCTTTTAAAACCGATGTATATCATCAGTTTAAAGGCAAGGTAGATATAAGTTTAGTAAGTGTGGCTAATATAAGCGAAGATGTATTTAATAGTCGAAAGGATTTTATAAATCAATCACAACAATTGGCAAAGCATTTGTATAACCAAAGCATGCATCCAAAAATTAAAGGTGGCGAACTGTATGTTTGTTTTTTTAAAGATGCTGTAGTAGATGGTGAACTTTGCGATGCTATTGGTTTATTTAAAACCGAAAACAAAGAAACCTTTTTAAAAATTTACCAACACATAGATGCGTTTGAAGTAGATTGTGATAACGGTATTAATATTAATAAATTAGATAAAGGTTGTTTAATTTATAATACCGATAAAAAAAGTAATTACAAATTAAGTATAGTTGATGCCAATAATAAAATTGCCGAATGCGCCTTGTATTGGGAGGAAGATTTTTTAAATGCCGCTATAAAACCAAACGGTTATTATTATACTAAAAATTTTATGGATGCCTCGCGCGGTTTTTGTGAAGAAATATTAACCGAAACAAATAATGTTGCAAAGCCCGACCAAATGATGATGCTAAACAAAAGTACATCCTATTTTAAAGATAAAGAAAAAGTTGCAGTAAGCGATTTTGAAAAAGATGTATTGGTAGAACCTGACTTAATTTCGGCATTTAAAGATTACCGTAACGATTTTAATAAACGTTTAGATTTAACAGCTGTTGAAGAGTTTGATGTAAGTCAAACCGCGGTTAAAAAAAATAATAAGTATATGAAAAGCATAATAAAATTAGACAAGAATTTTCATTTATACATACACAGCCGCCACGATTACGTAGAACGTGGCTACGATGACGAAAAAGGATTGAAATACTATAAATTATTTTACATAAACGAAGCATAGTTAATGTCAGCTAAACCTAAAATACTAAGTTCTATTTTTAAATTAGGTATTGTAAATGCTTTATTATGCTTAGTTTGCTTTTTAAGTATTTATTTATTTACTAATTTACATGTAGATATTTCCTATTTAATTTTATCGGTATTTATTTGTTTTATTTCTAGCTTTATAGTTCTATATTATTTTTATTATATTGATTTAGCTAAGCGCATAAACCGATTAACCGAAAAAATTCGTAAACGTTTTTTAAATAAAGAAATTCCACAAAAACAAAATCAATTAGAAGAACCTGATAGTTTAATTTTATTAGAAAAAAAAGTAGATAATTTAATCGAATCGCGCGTAAAGGAATTAAAGCATTTCGAAAACTTAGATAGTTATCGTAAAGAATATTTAGGTAACGTTTCTCACGAGCTTAAAACGCCTGTTTTTAATATTCAGGGTTACGTAGATACACTTATAAATGGCGGTTTAGAAGACGAAACCATAAATATGAATTATTTAAAACGAGCCGAAAGAAGCATAGATAGATTAATTCATATAATAGATGACCTTGAAACTATTACTCAATTAGAAAGTGGTGAGTTACAATTAGATTTAGATATCTTTGATATTGCCTCAATGTGCAAAGATCTATATGCTGCTTTAGAGCTTATTGCTGCAAAACGAAATATTAAATTAGAATTGGCGAAAAAATATGATAAACCTATGTATGTATACGCAGATAAATTTAGAATTAGGCAAGTATTGGTAAACTTAATTACAAATAGTATTAAATATGGTAAAGATAATGGATCAACCACAATTTCGTTAAGCTATTTAGATAATGATATAATAGTAGAAGTAAAAGATAATGGCGAAGGTATTGATAAAAGACACTTACCACGTTTATTTGAACGTTTTTATAGAATTGATAAAGGGCGTAGCCGCGAACAAGGCGGTACAGGATTAGGACTTGCAATTGTAAAACATATTATTGATGCGCATCAAAAATCTATTAGAGTTGAAAGCGAACCAAAACAAGGCACCACATTTACGTTCTCATTAAATGCCTCTGAAGAAAATTAAAAAAATAACAATTTAATAATTTTATACTCCTAAATATATTTTATATAAACACTAACTTGCAAAATATTTAAAAACTTATAATTATCTTAATGAAATCTAACTATAAAATAAGTCTAACATTATTCCTATTAATTTTAACTTTTTGTACAATTTTATCTCAAACTGTTAATCCGAAAATTAAATGCTACTTTAATAAACCTGTTAACACAGCAGTATCAAGTGGGCAAAATGCTGTTTATTTAAGTGGTTCCGGTTCACTAAAAGATACTTTAATAGCTTATATTAATAGAGCAAAATATACTATCGACCTATGTGTATATAATTTTTATAATACCGGCTCTACAGATAATATTTTAAGTATTGCAACTGCTATAAATAATGCCTACACTCGCGGAGTATCTATTCGTTGGATAGGTGATGGATCTGCGACAAATAATAGTTTTTCATATTTAAATTCCAGTATCAACACTATAGTTAGCCCAACAACTACCAGTTATGGTATTTGTCATAATAAATTTTTAGTATTTGATGTAAACTCAACTAACGTTAACGATGCTTATGTATGGTCGGGTTCTTTTAATTTTTCATCACAGCAAAATACCACCGATTATAATAATGCCGTGGTAATACAAGATAAGGTTTTATCCTTGGCATATTATAACGAATTTAATAAAATGTGGGGTACTACCGCCCTTGCTCCCAATTTAACTAACTCTAAGTTTGGCACCTTTAAAACAGCTTCGTCTGTAACATCATTTACAGTTAATGGCACGCCAATTGAATTGTACTTTAGCCCTAAAGATGGTGCGCAATCAAAAATGCTTAACCTTATAAATTCTGCCAGTACCGATTTATTTTTTGGAATTTATGCCTTTACCGATAATTTAATCGCAACATCTATAAACTCCAGAAAATCAGCCGGCGTAAATGTTAGAGGTATTATGGATCCTTTTAGTAATGGCTATTCTCCTATCTCCACTTTATCTGTTACCATGGGTGCAAGTTTAAGAATAGATAATTTAACAGGTTTATACCATAATAAGATAATGCTTGCCGATGCTCTTATTGCAAATTCAGATCCTCAGGTTGCCGTTGGCTCTTATAACTGGACATCTTCAGCTACAAACACTAACGACGAAAATTTACTAATAATTCACGATCAAGTTATAGCAAACCAGTATTATCAATCGCTTTGCAAAAATTTTGTAGATGAAGGCGGTGTTGCTTGCACCACATTTGTTGGTATTGAAATACTTGATAATAATTCGCACAATATTGCCGTTTATCCAAACCCGGCTACAGATAAAATTAATGTACAATTAAAAAATTACAGCCAAAATTTAAAAATTGTTGTTACCAATAACTTAGGGCAAATAATTTTAACTGAACAGCTTACAAATACTGATAATTTAACTACAAACGTTACTAACTTAAATTCGGGTGTTTATTTTGTTACAATTTATACCGATAACCAAAAATTTGTACAAAAGTTTGTAAAGCTATAAATTAGTATCTTTACTGTATGGAAGTAATAGGTACTGATATTGCACTTGCCGCCCAATTTCTTACTCAAAATAAATTAGTAGCCATACCTACCGAAACTGTATATGGGCTTGCGGCAAACGCTTTAAACGAAGATGCAGTGCTTTCTATTTTTAATGCTAAACAACGACCGTTTTTTGATCCTTTAATTATTCACGTTGCTACTATTGAGCAACTGTCTAATTATGCAACATTAAATGATAAACGATTACAAAAATTAGCGACCTTTTTTTGGCCCGGACCATTAACTTTACTTCTTCCTAAAAAAAATAACATTCCTAGCATTGTTACCTCAGGCTTAATCCAAGTAGCGGTTCGTATTCCAAATCACCCTTTAACATTACTATTGTTAAATAAATTAAATTTTCCATTAGCAGCACCCAGTGCCAACCCATTTGGTTACATTAGCCCTACTAATGCGCAGCACGTTAGTAAACAATTGGGCAATAAAATCGACTATATTTTAGATGGTGGCAATTGCTCAATAGGCTTAGAATCTACCATAGTGGGTATTGAAAATGATAACGTATGCGTTTACCGTTTGGGTGGATTGGCTGTAGAAGCCATCGAAAACTGCATAGGTAAAGTTGAATTAAAACTAAATAATTCTAGCAACCCAAAAGTTCCCGGCCAGTTAAAAAGTCATTATGCGCCAAAAAAACCTTTATTTGTAGGTGATGTAAATGAGTTAATAAACCAACACCTCACAAAAAAAATAAGTATTATTTACTTTGGCGATAAAAATTTTGAAGCAAAAAATGCGACCGTTTACAATCTTTCTGCTACAAAAAGTATAAACGAAGCTGCTATAAATTTGTTTACTTTTTTGCGATTGGCAGACGAAGACGATAGCGACTTGGTGCTTTGCCAAACTGTTCCCAATGTAGGTTTAGGTATGGCTATAAATGATAGATTAAAGAGGGCATCCGGTTAAAAAAATAGCTTTTATTTATTAAAATTGCTATGTTTGTAATATGACAGTAGCGGTTTATGCACGTTCAACAAAAGATAATCATCAAGCCTACCTTGAACAGATTTATACTTTTTTAAAAAACGAATCTATTAACGTAATTGTTTTTAAACCGTATTACGATTATTTAACAACAAACCATAATTTTAATATAAAAATAAACACATTTTCTACTTCCAAACAATTAATTGCAAACGCCGACTATGTAATTTCATTAGGTGGTGATGGTACAATGCTCGAAACATTAGAATATGTTCGTAAATCGGGTATACCTGTTTTAGGAGTAAATACGGGCAGGTTAGGTTTTTTAGCATCTGTAAATAAAGATGATTTACAAAAATCGCTACAGCTTTTAGTAAAAGAAAAATATACCTTAGATAAACGTGAGTTAATAGAAGTAAGTGGCTGCAACAATTGTTTTGATTCCATTAATTATGCTTTAAACGAATTTACAATTCATAAAAAAGATAGTGGTGCCATGATTAACATAGACACTTTTGTGGATGGCGTTTTTTTAAATTCCTATTTTGCCGATGGTTTAATTATTGCAACTCCCACAGGTTCTACGGCCTATTCGTTAAGTTGTGGCGGAGCTATAATGATTCCGGATTCTGAAAATTTTATTATAACGCCAATTGCTCCTCATAATTTAAATGTTCGTCCCATAGTTATTTCAAACAATAAAAAAATTAGTTTTAAAATTAGCGGTAGAACCGATACAATTAATATTTCATTAGACTCTCGAAGTGTACAAATCTCATCAAGTACAGAAATAACAATAAACAAAGCCGATTTTAGATTTAACCTAATAAATTTAGAAGGACAGCATTTTTTTACAACCCTACGCAATAAACTAATGTGGGGAATTGATAAGAGGCATTAATTTCAAAACTTAATTTTCCAATATAATTTTTATCTTTTGGTAATGATTGAATGCCCCTTTTCAATTATTAAATAAATTGTGGCTATGGCATATTTACTATAATTTTACTAAGAATTACAAAGAATAAAAACGTTAATATTTTTATAAATGATATATCCTATTAAATCAAAAATTAAAACTATTCTTGCGGCATTATTGCTTTTTAGTACAAGTAAAGTTTTTTCACAATCTTGTCCTTGTACTCCCTCAGGTACTTTTCCTACAACAATAGGTGGTGTTGGGGTAACTTTAGGCAATAGCGGCAGTGTTACAAACTATGGAAGTAATTGGAGCAGTTGCGGTTTATCAGCCGGACCAATGTGGGTAGGTCAATCGGGGCCTTTTGTTCAAACTTATACTTTTTCAACACCCGTAAACAATGTTGGTTATGTAATTACAGCCTCTAATACCGGCGAAAATTTTACATTTGGCGTAAGTAATGGTGTTTTAGCAGCTACACAGTGCGGTGGCACTTGTCCTTTTACACAAGTTGGTAACACATTTAATGCAGGCAACGGCTCTGGTGCCGGGTCTGGTACTGTGGTATTTTTAAACTCCACTACTTCTTACACCTCTATTACCATCTCCGGAACTGGAACTGGAAACGGTAGCCTTGTGGGTTTGTGTATTCAATCTTTTTCTTCGTGTACAACTCCAACTTTAGTAATTTCACCTTCTTCAACAGTTTGTGTAGGTAGCCCAAAAACGTTAACAGTTTCAGGTTCAAGCACTTACTCTTGGTTACCTTCAACAGGTTTAAGTGCCACAACAGGTAGTAATGTTATTGCAACTCCTACCATTACAACTACATATTCTGTTACTGCAGGAACGGGCTCTTGTACATCAATGGCTGTAACTACTGTTAGTGTGCTTCCTAAACCTACTCCAACATTAACCAGTAACTCACCGGTTTGCTCAACAAAAACATTAAATTTAACTTCTAATGGTGGTGGAACTTATAGTTGGACAGGGCCAAGTGCTTTTACAAGTGCCTTACAAAACCCAAGTGTTAATAATGTAGCAACCACTAACTCAGGAATTTACAGCGTTGTAGTTACAGGTGTTAATTCATGTACAGCTTTAGCAACTATTGGCGTTACAATAAACCCAACACCAACCGTAACTGCTACCGGCACTGCTGTGTGTGTAGGACAACCCATAAATTTAGCTTCAAATTTAACAGCAGGTGCCGCTTATTTTTGGAGCGGCCCCAATACCTACACTGCTAATGTTCAAAATCCAATCATTACGAATGCACAAACTACGTTAGCCGGTGTTTATAATTTAACTGTAACAAGCTCGGCGGGTTGCACAAACACAGCCCTTGCAAATGTTACCGTTATAGCATTACCAATACCAGCAATAACTAGTAATGCACCTATTTGCGAAAATAATACATTAACTTTAAACGGTAATGGCGGTATCAATTATGCTTGGGTAGGGCCTAATGCTTTTGCAAGTGCCTTACAAAACCCAACAATTAATAACGTTACAACCCTAGCCAGCGGCGTTTATACTCTTTTAGTTACTTCAGGTACTTGCTCAGGTACAACCACAAGTTCTATTACAATTAATGCAAATCCTATTGTTTCGGCAAGTAATACCGGTTCGGTTTGCGCAACCAAATCCATTAGCATAAATGCAAATGGCGGTGGAACGTATAATTGGTCAGGTCCAAGCGGTTTTACCTCAACTCTACAAAATATAATTATTAACTCTAGTTCTAATGCTAATTCGGGTATATATTCGGTTACTGTAACCAACAGCAATAATTGCTCTGCAAGTGCTCAAACAACAGTATTAATTAATCCTAATCCAACTGTTATAGCAAGTGGCGGAACTGTTTGTATAGGCGTTACTGCTTCATTAACTGCCAGTGGAGGTAGCAATTATTCATGGACTGGTCCTAATGGATTTACTTCTAGTCAACAATCGCCACAAATATCTAATGCTACTAATTTAAGCGTGGGTATTTACACGGTAATGGTTACATCTCCAAATACTTGTACAAGTATTAATATGGCGTCAATAGGTGTAAATCAATTACCTGTTCCTACAATTGCCAGCAATGGTCCTGTGTGTTTAAATTCACAACTTAGTTTACAAGGTGGCGGCGGAATTTTGTATAGCTGGACGGGTCCTAATAATTTTGTGTCTAATATTCAAAATCCTAGTTTAATAGCTAACAGCATATTGTACAACGGTACTTATATTTTAACTGTAGCAGATAACAAAGGCTGTAGTAATAGTATTGTGTTACCTGTAACTATTAACCCACTACCAATCGGAAGTTTAGTAAGTAATGCGGTAAATAATTGCGTTCCTTTTTGTGGTAGTTTTAGCGTTGTCGCTACCACTTCTATTCAATCTATAAATTGGACGAGTTTTAACGGTGGAATTGTAAATGGAAATGTTTTAAATAAATGTTTTACAATTGATGGTAACTATGCATTTTCTGCTTTATTTACCGATGCTAATGGCTGTTCTAATACATCAAGTTTTGTTGTTACTGCCTATCCGGTGCCGGTTGCAGATTTTACTTGGTCTCCGGAAAAACCTTTAGAGAAATTAGACGTTGCCTATTTTACCGATGCAACAACTATTGGCGGACCTGCCACAAAATGGAATTGGTGGTTTATTAATAACAACAATCTAAGTCAAGAACAAAATCCTACTTATACTTTTCAAGATGCAGGCATATACCCTGTAGCTTTAGTTGTAAAAAACAAATGGGGTTGTATTGATACTGTACTTAAAACTATTACAGTTGGCGAAGATTATGGCATATACATTCCAAACGCATTTACACCAAATGGCGATGGCATAAATGATGAATTTCAGCCAAAAGCTTTTGGTGTTACAAAATACACTATGACAATTTTTGACCGTTGGGGCGAAAAATTATTTGTAACATCTGATTTTGTAAAAGGTTGGGATGGAAGTTATAAAGGTGTACCTTCTAAAAATGATGTGTACGTTTATAAAATAACACTAATAAATTCTTTTGGTAAAACTGTTAATAAAACAGGTCACGTGTCGTTAATTAAATAATTTAGTTAATTAAGTAAATTAATTTTTTGTATATTTAATTAAAATAATTGTACTATTTATTTTAAAATAAAATCAAATGAAAAAATTACTTGTACTAAGCGTTTTATCTGTTGGTTACATTAGCATTTTATGCTACTCAAAATATAGTATTAAATCAAAAACCGCCAAAAACCCCGCAGCGCCTTACGATTTTTTTGCGGAAACACGTTCTTATCCTGATAAAGTATTTGATTTAAAAGCATTTGAACAAGTTATTACACAGGCTAATTCTCAAAATAATTTAAATAAAAACACGTTTGCAGGCAATTGGCAATTAGAAGGGCCTACAAATATTGGCGGAAGAATAACCTGTATGGCTGTTAGCCCTACAAATACAAATGTTATTTTAATTGGTACGCCCGGTGCAGGTATTTATAAAAGTGTAAATGCCGGGGCATCGTGGTTACCGGTGTTTGATAGTAAGCCATTTTTATATATTGGTGCCATTACTTTCGATCCTAACAACCCAAATATTATTTATGCAGGTACCGGCGACCCTGATATTCCATTTACAGTATTTACCGGCGATGGTATTTATAAAAGTATAGATGGTGGAAATACCTGGACTAATATTGGATTAGTTACTACAAAAATAATAAGTAAAATAATTGTAAACCCTTTAAATTCCAACGAAGTTTATGTAGCGGCAATGGGTAATCCCATATCTGCCGATAATAACAGAGGCATTTATAAAAGTATTAACGGAGGCTCAACATGGATCCAATCTTTATTTATAAATAACCAAACCGGTATTAGCGATATTGAAATAAATCCTACAAGCCCTAATGTGTTGTATGCTACCTCTTACACATGTATTCGCAATGCTACTGTTAATATTAGGGTTTCTAACAATTCGCGTGTGTATAAAACCACTACGTCGGGTGCAGCTTGGTCAATATTAAGCGGAGGTTTGCCCAATTTTAAAGTTAACCGCTACAGTATATGCATTAGCAAACAAAACCCCAATAAATTATATGTTGCTGTAAGCGATAGTTTGTATAATATGTATGCGGTTTATACAACTACAAATGGTGGTTCAACATTTACAAATATGGGAAACAATGGTATTAGCAGTAATTACGGTGGCTTTGGTTGGTATTTTAGTGCAATAGAAACTAATCCTAATAACGATAACGAAGTGTATATAGGTGGGGTTGAATTATTTAAATCAAATGATGGCGGAGCAAACTGGTATATTAATATGCCCTTTTGGTACCAATACATTGTTCATGCAGATATTCATACCATTAATTTTATAGCATCAGGCGCCTATTATTTAGGTACAGATGGTGGTTTGTATCTTACTACTGATGATGGCACTAATTATGCAGATGTTGATGATATACCCAATACTCAATTTTATAGAGTAGAATATAATCCACACCAACCAACAATTTATTGGGGCGGGGCACAGGATAATGGAACGTGTTGGGGCAACGCTTCTGGTTTAAATAATTGGATTAGAGATTTTGGTGGCGACGGTTTTCAACCCCGTTTTGACCCTACAAATTCTAATACCTATTATGTAGAAACACAAAACGGTAATATATATTCAACCATTGATGGCGGTGCTAATTTTAATTATAATTGTAATAACTTAGATCCTACCGATCGCCGAAACTGGGATATGCCCTATGTTTTAAACAAACAAACACCAAATACACAATACACCGGTACATTTAGGGTATATAAAAATACCGGCGGCCCTGTTGATAATTGGACAGCTATTAGTAGTGATTTAACCGATGGCTTGATATTAGAACCCCGTTTTCATAACATATCAGCCATTGATAATTCTGAATTAAATTCGCAAAAAATATATGTTGGAACCAGCGATGCAAACGTTTGGGTAACCGATAACGGCGGCGGATTATGGTCAAATATAACTAGTACACTTCCAAACAGATACGTTACTTCTGTGCATGCATCGCCAAATTTTTCAAATAACGTGTATGTTACTCATACCGGCTATAAATATAACGAATACATTCCCCATATTCATAAATCAACCAACAATGGTACGGCATGGGTAAACATAAGTGGCGACTTACCAAATGCAGGAATTAATGATGTATTAATTTTTTCGGGTAACGAAAATAATTTGTTTGTTGCTACAGATATTGGGGTATATGTAACCTACAATGGAGGTACAAATTGGGTTAGGGTTGGAAATAATATGCCTATTATTTCGGTTTGGGACATAGCTTATAACCCAACAAATCAAAAATTAATTGCCGGAACCTACGCTAAATCTATTCAATCAATTGATGTAACAACTATTAATACAAATATTATCCAAGCTAATAAAAATTTAATAGAAGCGAAAGTTTACCCAACAATTATTTTTGATGATAAATTTATAATTGAATGTAACGATTATACACAAAAACCAAAAGCAGTAATTTATAACACTGCAGGTAAAAAAGTAAAAGAGGTATTTTTATTAGCCTCAACTACTCCGGTTAATGTTGCCGATTTAGCAAACGGTATGTATTTGGTAGAAATTACAATTAATCAAACAACCGTTGTAAAACGAATAATTAAAAACTAAGTAATTATATTATAATAAACTCAATAAAAAAACCCTTAAACCAAACGTTTAAGGGTTTTTTGTAATGAGATGTAACTAATTCTTACTTCTTTTTACCACCTTTTAAGTGAGCTAATGAATCAGCCATGTGAATTGAATCAGCTTTAGCTTTTTCAGCAGCAGCAGCCATTTCAGCAGCTTTAGCAGCTTCAGCTTCAATAGCAGCAATTGAATCTTGTTTCATTTTGTCTACAGCAGCAATTGAATCAGCTTTAAGTTTTTCTTTAGCTTCAATTTCTTCTTTAGAAGGACCGCAAGCTACGAAAGTAGCAGATAAAGCAGCAACAGCAATAATTGATAATACTTTTTTCATTTTAATTGTTTTATGGTTTTATAAATTTAGCGCAAAAATACTATTATTTTTATTCAAAAGCCAAAAAAAAATAAAAAAGGTTAATTTTTTTCAATAATTAATGTGTTCATTATCAAATACTAAGCAAAATAGTACTAATTTTATCGTCTTATGTACACCTTTTTAAAATTATTTTTATTCAAATTAAATCCCGAAAAAGCACACCATTTAACCTTTTGGCTACTAAAATTTACAAGTTACATACCCCTATTTAATCTTATTTCCAAAAAAATATTCCAAACACACCATCCAAAACTAAAAAAAAACAGTTTTTGGTTTAGATTTTAAAAATCCGGTGGGTTTAGCTGCCGGTTTAGATAAAAATGCCATAGCTTTTAACCAACTGGGCAATTTTGGCTTCGGGTTTATCGAAATTGGCACTGTTACCCCAAAACCTCAGCTTGGAAATGAAAAACCACGTTTGTTTCGTTTAGTTAAAAACGAAGCATTAATTAACCGCATGGGTTTTAATAACGATGGTGTGGTTGAGGCAGCAAAAAAACTTAAAAATAGAAAAAACAAATCATTAATAATTGGCGGTAACATTGGTAAAAATAAGTTAACCCCAAACGAAAATGCGGTAGATGATTATATTATTTGTTTTAATGAGCTGTTTGAAGTAGTTGATTACTTTGTAGTTAACGTTTCATCGCCCAACACTCCTAATTTAAGAGATTTACAAGAAAAAGAACCTTTAACCAAATTATTAAATACGCTTCAATCACTTAACAATACAAAAAACAAGCCTAAACCTATTCTTTTAAAAATTGCCCCCGATTTAACCAATACGCAATTAAACGACATAATAGATATTGTAAAAATTACAAAAATTGCGGGTGTAATTGCCACAAATACAACTATTAGCAGGGATGGCTTAAATTATGAAAAAACCGAAGTTGAGCAATTTGGCGCAGGAGGATTGAGTGGCCTGCCATTAACAAAACGAAGTACCGAAGTAATTGCTTATTTAAAAACAAAATCAAATAATGCCTTTCCTGTAATTGGTGTTGGCGGTATTCATAGCGCTGAAGATGCCATTGAAAAATTGAAAGCAGGAGCCGATTTAATACAACTGTATACCGGTTTTGTGTACCATGGTCCAAAATTAATTAAGCACATTAATGAAAAAATTATAAATGAAAAATAATTTGCTTCTGTATGTGATTTCGTGTTTTATTTTTAGCGCTTGCCAACAACAAAGCGTAAGTAAAAATGTTGTTATTAAAACGGGTATTGCTTTGGCAGATACGCTATCATTAAAATCGCAACAAACATTTACGCTTTTACAAACCGGTCCGCTACTACCCCCACTCTACGAAAATGTACAAGATATCGTTTCAAAAAAATACAATTTAAACTTTGTTTGGGCGGGCGGATGTATTATTAACAAAAGCTTAGAAGATAGTATTAGTACATTTAATATTGCTACCAACGAACAAATTAATAAAGTATATAAACGGGATGTTGTTACCGAAATAAACAATTGCCTTGGCGCAGAATACAAGTATTTAGTGGCATTAGATAAACACTTAAGAACAGTTGAAAAAGTAGAAAAAGATTTGGCATTGATTTATTATGCAAAAAAGCCACATGTTTACAAAGCTTATTATTTGTTTTCAAACCAAAACACATTACAAAATAAAATAAAATTGATTTTGGAAATTGACAGCGCCACAAAAAAAATAATCAGTAAAACTCAAAAAGACGAGTTACAAACCTATAATTTAAACACATTGCAAAATGATTAAACTCACCGAATGCCCGCGCGATGCCATGCAAGGGATTAAAGACTTTATACCTACCGAAAAAAAAGCGGCTTACATTAACCAATTATTAAAAGTTGGTTTTAGCACCATTGATTTTGGAAGTTTTGTGTCGCCAAAGGCAATACCCCAATTACAAGATACCGCTGAGGTTTTAAAGCAACTGGATTTAAGTACTACAAAAAGCAAACTATTAGCTATAGTTGCCAACACTCGCGGTGCGCAAGATGCCTGTGTCTTTGATGAAATAAATTATTTAGGTTTTCCATTTTCTATTTCCGAAACCTTTCAGCAACGCAATACCAATTCCTCTATTTCTGAATCTTTAATCCGGGTTGAAGAAATTCAAAACCTTTGTATAAAACATAACAAACAATTGGTTGTCTACATTTCTATGGCATTTGGCAATCCTTACGGCGATGTTTGGAGTCCGGAAATTGCCATTAACTGGTGCAAACACTTACAGCAAATGGGCATTAAATTTTTACCCCTGGCAGATACAATTGGCTGTTCAACTCCCAAAAACATAACGCAATTATTTAGCGCGTTAATTCCCGAATTTAAAAACGTAGAGTTTGGCGCCCACCTCCACTCTACTTCACAAAAAAGCTTAGAAAAAATTCACGCGGCATTTTACAACGGTTGCCGAAGTTTTGATGTAGCGGTACATGGTTTTGGCGGTTGCCCTATGGCTGCAGATGACTTAACAGGCAACATAGCCACTGAAGACCTGGAGCTTTTTGCCCACGATAATAAAATTGAACTGGGTTTAAATACCGACGAGTTAAAGAAAAGTTACGAAATGAGTTGGGATATTTTTAATAATTATCATTAAACTCAATTTTATTTAACCGTCATTGCAAGTTTTGCGTAATAAGCAAAATGCTGAAGCAATCTCTTTCGTTATAGATTGCCTCTTTATACTTGCTCGCAATTACGTTTTTCTGTAATAATTGTTAAGTACTTTGTAAATAACTAACTCTAAACGCGGGTTAAATAAAAAATAGTGTAATTATATTTACACTATTCTACAGATAAAAAACATAGCCTTTAATTATCCCAATCAAACCTATTTTAAAGGGATAAACAATGTATCCTTTCAATTAAAACCGGGCGAAATATTGGCACTTGTTGGCAAAAGCGGCAGCGGCAAAACCACTTTAATGAAGTGTATTTACGGCTTGGAAGATTTACAAAGCGGAGAAGTTTTTATTGGTAAGGAACGTGTTTTAGGTCCTGCATACAACCTTATTCCCGGTAACGAAAATATGAAACTGGTAAGCCAGGATTTTTATGTGTTAGATAACCACACTGTAGAAGAAAATATTTTTGATAAACTGATTGGTTATAAAAACGAAGAAAAACAAAAACGTGCCAACAAACTTTTAAAATTATTGGATTTAACAGCCCTTAAAAAAACAAAGGCTCGCTGTTTATCAAGCGGACAAAAACAAAGGGTTGCCATTGCCAGAGCCTTAGCCATTATTCCAAAAATATTGTTGTTAGACGAGCCCTTTAGTAATCTGGATATGATTTTGGCAGATAAATTATTTGCCTTTGTTACAGCCGAGGTAAAAAAAAATAAAACAGCCGTAATTTTAATTACACATATTGCCGAAGAAGCTTTAAAATACGCCAACAGCATTGCCATAATGGACAATGGTAAAATTATACAATTGGGCGAAAAATGGAATGTGTATTACAACCCAAAAAACACAAAACTGGCAGGCTTATTAGGCAACTACAGCATTGTAAAAAAAGACGATTTGGATAAAAAATCCAAATTAAACATTACTTCAAAAATTGTTATCCGTCCCGATAAATTTGTAAACCTTTTTAATAATTCACAAACCAATTATCCCTCTCAGGGAGAGGGTGCAGGGAGAGGAAATAAAAAAACGAATTATGAAAAAGGTTTAGCAAAACCGGAAGTATTTGACCTTGCCGTAACTATTACCAACTGTGTTTTTAACGGTAAATGCTTTGAAGTGCAAGCGGAAACTAAAAATGAGAATCATTTGGTTTTTTATTCAACGGTTGAATTGGTGGTTGATGAAGTTTGTTATTTGAAAATTAAATGAGATTTTCTGGTGGGTAAGGCTTGTACATTTATTTAGGAATATTCCTATCCATTAATTTGAAGTATTTTCTTTCATTAAACCCAATTTTGGTAAGTTGCGTTCTTAAAGTACTCCCAAGCTGTTCTGTTTCTTTTATTATCGAGTTGTATCTTTTCGATATCATTGAGTAAGTCCCTAGCCTCAAGTAATCCGCGAATTCGGCTGTGCAGTTCGGTATTTCCAGAACCAACTCTTGACTTAATTGTTTCATCAACTTGTTTTCGTAACTCTTCAAACTCATTTTCAAGTCGCTCCTCTTCTGCAATAAACTCTCTTTGTAAGATTGCTTCTTCGGATTCAAGATTTCCTGATAATTCTCCTTGCTCTTTTTCAATTCGTTCAATTTCTCCATTTTCATTTTTCGTAAGCTGATTAAATCGTTTGACATCTGACTCTTCGATTTTTCTATACCTGTCTGGTAATTCGTTTTCTTCAAGTTCAATTCCTGCAATTTCTTCTTCTTCTTTTCTAATAGCAATTCGTAAGTGTTCTGCATTAATAATGTTTGTTGCTCTTCTACTTCTAATTGAGCCTCCATCTCCTGTTTCATCCTCAATCTCTCCATTGAGCTCTCCGTTAACTTTTTTTTCGTCTCGTTCAAGTAATGATTTTTTTGATTTATATCGTTTACCCAAATCTTGATAATACTCTGAAAACTCTCCTTCTTCTCCTTCAATTCTTTCTCTCTCTCTTTCAAATACTTCCATTTGAGTTTTAAATCGTTCAAGTACTGCGTATAGATGTTCTTCTCGTAATGCGTCCAGTTCTGATTGATGAACCTTTGTATTTCCCTCAACTCTTGATAACTCCTCTCTAAATCCTTGTTCAATATCTCTGTAATATTTAGAGTCCAATATTTATTTAGTTCTTCGTATGAGATTATTAATTTGCGATTGTCTGCAGTTGAAATTCTCTGTAAAAAGTCTCCTTTGGTCTTCATCAGTTGATGATACTCCTGTTGCATTTCCTTCGGATATTGCAACGTATTCAGTGTTTGCTTCGTCATAATTATAAATCCATTTTGTTCTTTCTGTAGTATAAAAACTTTGTTGAATAGCTTCTCTTGAATCTTTCGGGATTTTAACTTGAATTGTATTAATACCAAGTCTTCTAAGTTTTGAGAGTTTAAGTGCTTTAATGCCGTGCGTTGCAACAAACTCAATAAATAAAATTGGTTTATCAACATTATCAAAGAATACAACGTCCGGTTTAATTAAAAGAAATTTTTCATCAGTACCTTTATTTGATCCCCATTTAATATTTCCTGATTCGTCTTCATAGAAAGTTTGTTCCGTCTTAACAATGTAAGCTTCTAAAAGTGTTGCCTCATTAATTAAAAAACTCAAACCATCAAAACCTTTAGGAGGGTATTTATATACAGCGGGAACTTTAATGTGCTTTAATTGGAGAAGTAATTCCTTGGCAAGTTTATGCCTAAAGGTTTCATCTGAATAGGTGCATTTTCTTTGACCTCTTACTGCAATTGCATCGTGTCTAAAATAAGACATTCGATATTGTATTCTAGACTTAACAGCCTGCATTTCTTTCTTACAGCCTTTGCAGTAATAGCCCTTTTTTCCACTTTTAGCGTCAGAAATATGAATTGAGTCGCCCTTGACAGTATCTGCCCAAACGTTATCATTAACATCATATTTTGACTCTGCTATGATCATTGTAAATAAAACAGAGCACTAAAAATCTTTTCGCACTCCGTATCCTTTTTTAATATTTATTTTTCTAAATCCATTAAATAAACCAACCATGGTGCCATTAGCTCTCACCCATTTCATTACTATATTCAGCGCTTCTTCCGCGTCTAGTGTATACCCCATTCTTCCGTCAGCTCCACGATACCCTGCTTTGTTTATTCTTTTTCCTCTAGTCAGAAAAACATTTTTTTCTTCATAAACATACGAACGAGCTTTTTTATTTTCCTTGCCTCTAGGCAAATGCTTTTTCAAAATGTTTTGAATCCCTTTGTAGTATAAATCATACTTTTTTTCGGGATTTTCCGTATTACCTAATGCAAATGATTTAAGCTCTTTTATTGTAACAACTTTTCCTGTAGAAGAAATAGATAATTGTTCGCCTTTTACTTGATCTGCTTGAGAAAGAATTTTCAATTTCTCCTCTTCTTCTTTATTGCTTTTTTTCTTTTTTTCGGTTTGTTTTCTCTTTGCCATATTATAATTTTAAATATTGAATATTGTTTCTTTTAATTCTTTCACGGTTTTATCAATCGTTTCATTATTGAAAGAATTGATGTTTAATCCTCTTAAAGCAAGTTTTAATTCCGGTCTTGCATGCTGAAACCTTGCCCAATAACTTCCTCTACCATTTTTCTCCATATCGTAACAATAGAAATTATAAATAATGTATGGATGGATTTGACATTCCTTAGCATACTCAGAAACTAAAGGCGGTGTACCAATAAAAGGGGCAATGTAATTTGTTTTTTCTGTCGAAAATAAAAAATCTCTTGAAAAATCATTGGCGCTTTCTTCGTGCAATAAAAATAAATCAGTTTCGCCAGTTAAATGAAAAACTTGCTTTTTTATTTCTTCAAAATCAAATAGAACGTGATAAATTTCGTGTAATAGGGCAAACCACATCGTGGCGTAATTTTTATTTAAGTCTGTTAAAGTGATGCAAGGCTTGTCGTTAATAATAAAAGTTGCCCCTCTAACTTGCGTTGTAGGTAAATGTGGTTGGTATATTACTGTAACGCCAATATTGTATAGCGCCTGACTAACTATTTTTAATCCTTGCTCAACATTTCTAGTATACGGTCTTATTTTTGGAATTAACTCCATTAGCTTCTCTCTTTGATACTCATTTGGATTATCGATTTTCTCGAAATGAATGTACGCTGAGCGAACCCAAAATTCACGCATTAGTGAACTGGTAGATTTTTTCGTTTTACTAAATGCAGGAATATAATTTTTATTAGGATACTCATAAATATTTTTTAATCCCAAAAATGTACATATACGTTTTTCTATTTCTTCAAAATCTGTTTTTGTTGATAAAAATCCAAATTTTGATAGGGCTTTAACGTCAAAATTCGCAACGATAAAAGATTTTTTCCTTGCGTTCTCAAGTTCCGCAATCATGTCGGAAGATATTTCGTTTAAATAAACCTTGAAAAGCGTACCAGGATCTAATCCTAAAAATTGTCCTAATTTTAAAATATTAATTACATCAACCCTTTGAACAGATTTATCTAAAATTCCATTCAATGTTCTTTTTTCCATATTAAGCAAATTCTCCGCCTGATTTTGGGTAATATCATATTGCTTTAATCTTTCTTCAAAAATTTCTTTTAGAGAAGGGGGTTCGCCTACCCATTTATCTACTGGAGTGACTAATTTATAAAACTCTTCTAAAAATTGATTTTCACTCATGTTATGTAAAATTACATCACAAATTTAATGATAATATTCAATTATACAATAAAATTAGGTAAAATTACCTAACTTTATTAAAAATAAAAATTTCTTCAAAAATATTAATTAGCCCTACCTATGCAAAGCCCAAACTTTACCTAAAAACTCTCGCTACTAAACATCAAGGGCAATAAATTAGCAACGGATTGGCTTTCGTAAACTTCGCCGTTTTCGCCAAGCATTAAAATTTTTATTAATTGTTTATTTTTCACTTCGTATTCGGATAAGGCTTGTCGGCAGGCGCCACACGGTGGTGTTGGTGTTGTATTTGAATTAGGTCGGTTACTTTTTGTAGCCACGGCAACCGCTACTATTTTTTTGTTTGGATGAACCGAAGAGGCATAAAAAATAGCCACCCGTTCGGCACACAAACCGCTGGGGTATGCCGCGTTTTCCTGGTTTGTGCCGGTAACTACAGTTCCGTCTTCTAACAAAACCGCAGCACCCACAAAAAAATTAGAGTAAGGCGCGTAGGCGTTTTTTAGTATATTTTTAGCACTTAAACATAATTCTTTATCGGTAACCGATAATTCGTTAAGCGACGCGTAAACCTTAAAAGTGCTGGTAATTGTTATTTCTTTCATTATTTAAAATTAAGTAGGTTGTCACGTCGAGTAGAAAATTCTGCCTCTTTAATTTTCGTATCGAGACGCTTTTAAAACAGTTCTAGATATGATTTTTGTAGGAGGCAGGCAAAAATTTACTCGAACTGACTTTACATTTCGTATATTCTTGCTACTTTCCCAAAAATAGTACTTAATTTTTTATTATTCCAAAAAAATACAGTATATTTGCCGTCCAATTTAAAAAAATAAACAATGAGTAAACATTATGAGACGGTCTTCATTTTAACTCCCGTTTTGTCTGATGATCAGGCAAAGGAGGCCGCAAAAAAATTTAAAAAAACCATTACCGATTTAGGTGGTAAGGTAGTTAACGAGGAAAACTGGGGCTTAAAAAAATTAGCCTACCCTATTCAAAAGAAAACAACCGGGTTTTACCACTTAGTTGAATTTACCGGCGAAGGAGAAGAGATTATTAACACCTTAGAGGTAACTTACAAGCGCGACGAACGTATTTTACGTTTTTTAACGGTAGCTTTAGATAAACACGCTATTGCTTATGCCGAAAAACGAAAAGGTAAATACGCCGAAGCCAAAACCAAAAAGAAAGAGGGCGCAACCGCCTAATGGTAAATTTTTTAAATTAAAACGAAAATGAGCACATCAAAAGACATAAGATACTTAAACCCGCAAACTGCTGAGGTTAAAAAGAAAAAATACTGTCGCTTTCAAAAAAGTGGCATTAAATACATTGATTACAAAGACCCTGATTTTTTATTGAAATTTGTTAACGAACAAGGTAAATTGTTACCACGTCGTTTAACAGGTACTTCGTTAAAATTTCAACGTAAAGTGGCACAAGCCGTAAAACGCGCCCGTCATTTATCGTTAATGCCTTATGTAGCCGATTTAATGAAATAAACATCGTAAAAAAATAATAAAAAATGTTTATTTGATATGCCAATAATTTAAAATATAAAATGCATATCAAATAATAGATTAAAAAACAGAAAAAATGGAAGTTATTTTAAAACAAGATATAAAAGGATTAGGTTATAAAGACGACAAAGTAATTGTAAAAAACGGTTACGGACGCAACTTTTTAATACCTAAAGCTATGGCTACATTAGCCACGCCAAGTGCTAAAAAAATGCATGCCGAAATTTTAAAGCAAAAAGCTTTTAAAGAAGATAAATTACGCAAGGAAGCCACTGCAAATGCAGAAAAATTAGCAGAAGTATCAATTAAAGTTGGTGCTAAAGCAGGCGAAAGCGGTAAAATATTTGGTTCGGTTAATACTATACAAATTGCAGACGCTTTACAAAAAGCTGGTTTTGCAATTGAACGTAAAAACATTGAAATTACCGAAGATACCATTAAGCAATTAGGCACATACACTGCAAAAGTGCGTTTGTATAAAGAAATTAGTGCAACTGTAAATTTTGAAGTTATTGCAGAGTAGATTTTAATTAGGAAAGATTGAAGGATTTTAAAAAAATTAAAATCTGTAAATGTTTTCAACTAAGCCTCTAATAAAATTAGATTTTTTAGGCGAACAAATTTTTAAAAGCACGGCATATTGCCAGTAGAAATATGAGCGAAAATGCGTGTAAGCAAACTTAAATAAGCATTTTAAAAATGAAGTTCAACAACAAAAAAGCAATTTTTTAGAGGCTTAGTATTATGGTAGGTATAGCTCAGTTGGTTAGAGCATCGGTTTGTGGTACCGAGGGTCGTGGGTTCGAGCCCCATTACTTACCCATAAAAAAAGTATGCAATATTTGCATACTTTTTTTATTTACTTAAAAGTTATAAAACACTTTATTTTTTAGCATTTGTTTTTAAACCCCATAATTCTAAGTGAGCCTTATCGGCCGATCCGCTTTCGGTTTTATAAACAAAAGCAACCTTTTTTAGTTGTTTCTCTCCACCTTTTAGGTCAATTATTCGGCTTTTTTCACCGTTTTTTATTTCGTGTCTAACATTAATATCTTCTTGTGTACCGTTTTCGTAAAATACTTCAATTTTAGAAATAATGATGTCGGCATCTGTAACTTTAATTTGTAAGGCTGCAAATTTGTCTGCACCTACAATTACCATTACATCGCATTCTTTTGCAAAACTTGCCACCATTTCGCCAATTTTATGCCAACCTTTTTTATCGTTTAATACAACATCAACTTCTTTTTCGCCTTTGCCTTTTTTTTGAGCCCAAATACTGCCATAACTCGCTGTTATTGCTAGTAAAATAATAATTGTTTTTTTCATACGTTTTTTAAATTAATTTAATTAGTATCAGCTAAAAGTATGCCATTACAACTGAGTAAATTATATTTATGTAACTAATTAAATATATAATACTTACAAAATTTAATAAATTTGAACAAGGGATTAATTTTAATACCTGGGGTATAATTTCCATTTTTTGAACAATTTTACAGCATTCTTTTAACTACATTTGATATTCACAAAACTTATAATGAAAAAATATAAAGTATTATTAATCTTATTATTATTTACCGGTTTAATTAAAGCGCAAACGGTTAGTAGTTTTTCTTTTAATGTAAATGGAACGCCACCCGCAGGTTTTGTTCAAGCACTTACACTATCGGGACAAAAATGGAGTAATTACTTACAAATAAATGTACCCATTAAAGTAAATATATTTATTGTAAACTCTTCATTACTTCCATTTTCGGCAATTACCTTGGCAAACGGACGAAAAAACTTTACAAACGCCCCTGTTCCAAACACACTTTATACCTCGGCTTTAGCAAATCAGCTGGCAGGTTCTGTAACGAATTTGGGTGAATACGATATGGATATTTATTTTAATTTGGCTACTTCTTATTATTATGGTACAGGAAAACCTACTGCAGCAGCAACTGATTTTATATCTACGGCTATGCACGAAATTGGACACGGCTTAGGATTTTATAGCGATGGTTATGTTGATAATAATGGTAAAGGTTCGTTTGGTAATATTCCCCCCTCTTCTATCTTTCCTTTAACGCCATCGTTTCCGTGGAGAGGAAAAGATAGTGTACCCAGTATTTACGATAAATTTATTGTAAAAAAATCAAATAACGCTTTAACTACCTGCGCGCCTGCTTATTCTAATGCTTTAGGCGATAGTATAAAAAATGGGGCAGTATATTTTAGCGGACCTTTATATGCCAATGCATCTCATTCCAACACACCCATTCGTTTATCGGGCGGTGCCGGTACTTATACTTTAGGCGTTGATTTATTACATATACATAACACATACGCTAATACAATTATGTCATATTATTGGGGTGCCGGCGATACGGTTAGAACCCCTGCTCCCCATGAACTTGGCATATTAAAAGAAATTGGATGGAATTTAAAAACTGTGGGCTTACACGAAAACAGTAACTATTCACTATCTACCATTTATCCTAATCCTGCAAATGACGGTGTAATTATTAATGCAAAACATATTGAAGAAATTTGCTTTTACAATATGCAAGGACAGTTAATAAAAACTATTTCCAACAGTTTAAAAGAAGATAAGTTAACCGTTAATACTTCAAAATTAGCTGAAGGTATTTATTTTTTAAAGATCAGTTTTTTAAACTCCCAATCATCTGATATAAAAAAAATTGTAATACGGCATTAATAAATTATACAAAAGAATTACCAACCCAATACCCAGGCAAAAATTAATGGCGCAACAATTGTGGCGTCGCTCTCTACAATAAATTTAGGTGTATTTATATCTAATTTGCCCCATGTAATTTTTTCGTTTGGAACAGCGCCCGAGTAAGAACCATAAGAAGTTGTTGAATCCGAAATCTGACAAAAATAACTCCAAAATGGAATGTTTTCCATTTCCATATCTTGGTACAACATAGGCACAACGCAAATAGGAAAATCGCCGGCAATACCTCCGCCAATTTGAAAAAACCCAACACCTTTGCCTCCGCTGTTTTTAGGGTACCAATCTGCCAGCCACGTCATATATTCAATACCGCTTTTCACAGTGCTTACTTTTACTTCGCCTTTAATTACGTAGCTTGCAAAAATATTGCCCATGGTACTGTCTTCCCAACCCGGAACAACCATTGGCAAATTACGCTCGGCAGCAGCTAACATCCAACTATTTTTTGAATCAATTTCGTAATACTGTTGTAACTCGCCACTTAATAAAATTTTATACATAAACTCATGCGGAAAAAAACGTTCGCCTTTTTCATCGGCATCTTTCCAAATTTTATAAATGTGTTTTTGTAATCGGCGAAAAGCTTCTTCTTCAGGAATGCAAGTGTCTGTTACACGGTTGTAATGATTTTCTAATAAATCCCACTCATCTTGCGGTCCTAAATCGCGGTAATTGGGTACGCGTTTATAATGGCTATGAGCCACTAAATTCATAATATCTTCTTCTAAATTTGCACCTGTACAGCTAATAATATCAATTTTACCCTGGCGAATCATTTCCGCCAACGATTTGCCTAACTCTGCCGTACTCATTGCACCTGCAAGCGTTACCATCATTTTTCCACCTTCGGTTAAATGTGTTTCGTAGCCTTTAGCGGCATCTACCAAAGCTGCTGCATTAAAATGTTTGTAATGATGATTAACGAAATTAGAAATTGGACCTTTATTAGG